>JAGPGC010000059.1 GCA_018056205.1 Candidatus Atribacteria bacterium
GGAAAAAGTATGACTGCCCTCTCCATTCTCAAGCTCTATCCCAAACCACAGGGGAAAATTGTTGATGGGCAAATCAACTTTTTTGGCGATGACCTGGTGAAAAAAACCGAAGAGGAAATGTATAACATACGTGGGAAAAAAATCTCCATGATATTCCAAGAACCGATGACCTCTTTGGATCCGGTATTTCCTATCGGTAGTGAAATTGTTGAAGTCTTGGCTATTCATCAAAAACTTACTATACCTGAAGCAGAAAAACAGACTATTGACCTTCTTAAAAAGGTAAGAATTCCCGAACCGGAAAGACGATTTCGAGAGTATCCTCATCAGATGAGCGGAGGCATGCGACAGCGAGTTATGATCGCCATGGCTTTAGCCTGCCGACCAGCTCTTCTGATCGCTGATGAACCAACTACCGCTCTCGATGTGACTATTCAAGCTCAGATTCTCTCACTCATCAATGACCTTAAAAGAGAATTTCAAACTGCCGTTCTTCTCATTACCCATGATTTAGGTATTGTTGCCGAAACCTGCCAACAGGTTGCAGTTATGTATGCTGGAAAAATTGTTGAAAAATCAGATGTTTATTCAATTTTTTCTAATACCTATCATCCCTATACTGGTTCTCTCTTAAACGCCATTCCCCAAATTCAGGGAAACCGGCAAAGACTGGAATCTATACCAGGGAGGGTTCCAAATCTATGCTTTCCTCCTGGTGGATGCCGCTTTCATCCAAGATGTTCAAAACAGCTACCAATTTGCTCTACCACCGAACCATTATTGAAAGAAATAGAAAAGGACCACTGGGTCGCATGTCACCTTTATTGATATCTCTTCAGCAACTGAGCAAACAATTTTACCTTAATGATCAAAATACCAATAAAAAAGGAGTGGTTGATGCGGTAAATGGTGTCAATCTTGACATATTAAGCGGGGAAACTCTCGGATTGGTTGGGGAGTCTGGCTGTGGTAAAAGCACCCTGGGACGATGCATCCTCCGCTTAATTGAACCAACTGCAGGTAAAATTATTTTTGAAAACAAAAACCTCTTGGACATACCAGAAAAAGCTTTTAAGCCTTATCGCAAAAGGATGCAAATCGTTTTTCAAGACCCCTTTGCTTCTCTGAATCCCCGTCAGTCAATTCAGTTTATCCTGGAAGAACCTCTGATTATCCATAAAGTTTCCAGTTCTCAAGAACGGAGAAAACTTTTGTACGAAACTATGGAAAAGGTAGGTCTAACCCAAGATGATCTTAAACGGTATCCCCATGAATTTTCCGGTGGGCAACGTCAAAGAATAGGAATAGCTCGGGCATTAATATTAAAGCCAGATTTTATTGTCTGCGATGAACCGGTCTCTGCCCTTGATGTATCCATTCAAGCTCAAATTTTAAATTTACTTATTGATCTTCAACGGGAAATGAAGCTTACCTATTTATTTATATCTCATGACCTCAGCGTGGTAAAGCATATTAGTAATCGAATCGTAGTAATGTATTTAGGAAAAATCGTAGAAATAGCTCCTACCGATGAAATTTTCGCAAATCCACTGCATCCCTATACTATGGCTTTGCTTTCTTCAATACCAATTCCTGATCCCACTATGAAAAGGAACCGTCTCATTCTTGAAGGAGATCCTCCCAGCCCTATCAATCCACCAACGGGTTGTAGATTTCATACTCGTTGTCCTCAGCAAATGGATATCTGCTTAAATAAAACACCGGACCTGAAAGTTATTACTTCAGATCATCTGGTTTACTGCCACTTATATAATGACTTGGATGACCAGTAATAAAGATGGTGGGAAGACTGATCTTTATTGTTTTCCTCTCCTGATGGGAGAGGATTAAGGTAAGGGGGGGACATAGATTTTTCAAGGTCACTTTAAACCAACCACCCAAGATCTGAGACCGGACTTTCACCCTCATCCCAACCTTCTCCCCTCAAAGGAGAGTAGGTATCGGAGTGATGTGTCATTCTGAGGCTTCGCTTCTTGAAGCTGTGAGTATCTCATCTATTAGTTATTTCTTGATAAATATTTTAAATAAGGGAATTATTACACCGCGCAACATATTCCTTAGTATAACCGAAAAGATTTAAAGAGATTGAAAAATCACTGCGCTCTTTATTTTAACGGTTTAAAACAAGTGTTTTACAAGTCATTTTTACTAAAAGGTAGCATGATGGTTAACGAATTAATGGTGAAAAGTGGGGAGAACAGAATTTTTTTAATTCTTAAAAGGATCGATTTCTTTAATTAAACGATAGGGTTTGGTAATAATGCGAAAAGGAATATCTCTCACAAATCGTATGAGGTCTTTTTCATATTCTTCAGTAATTCGCCGTGGTTTGGTTAGAACCCGGTTAACTAAATCTTCTCCGTAATATGCCATTAGCTTTTTTTGGTCAAAACCAACTTCGATGCCACATTCTTGACAGATAATAGACGAAATCATGCCTCCTCGATAAACAACAGTGTGTTCACAATCTTTCTGACAACGAACACATTGTAAGATAGTCTTTATTTCTTCTGGTTCCAAAATAAACACCCCCTTTCAAAGGTATTGAGTGATGAATTATGAGTAAGCATTGATCAGAATAAAAAATCATCATGTAAACTTTGTCATTTATATTTATTATATATATCGCTTTTCGTGTTCATGGCAACTTCAACTAATGACTCAAGCATCGTCTTAGGTTCTCACTTTAAGAGTTAGTATCTCATTTTTTTATTTTTGTTTTTAAAAAATTTAAAAGATGGGATTCTCACGTCGCAATATACGCTCCTCAGAATGACGGAGAGGGTTGATGGGATTCTCACGTCGCAATATACGCTCCTCAGAATGACGGAGAGGGTTGATGGGATTCTCATGTCGCAATATACGCTCCTCAGAATGACGGAGAGGGTTGATGGGATTCTCATGTCGCTAACATGGTGTCTTTCCCAAGTTGAACCCCATCCATACTATTTCAGTTTCTCAGGATTCGCCATCTTCCACCCGGATGGCATAGACATCTTTGACCACATCCAATTTCTGAATACTTTTTATGGCATTCTGGATATTCCTTTCCTGAACACGGTGGGTTAAAAAATAAATATTAGTAAGTTTCCCTGGGGTACTAATTGGTTGTTTAACTGCTGACAAACTAACTCCCGAATTTCCAAACTCACTTGCAATTTTACCCAGCACACCTGGGACATCCAAAGCCAATACTCGAACACAATTTTGAGAAACGAGGCTTTCCATAGGCAGAACGGTTAAATCCCTCATACAGGTACACCCCACTCGTCCCTTAGCCTCATACTTTATGTTCCGGATGGCATCGATAATATCCCCAACCATGGCACTACCTGTGGCATCTCCACCGGCTCCAGGACCCCGGAAGGTGAGATCACGGGTCCGAGAATGAACATAGATAGCATTTTCGACACCAAAAACTGAAGAAAGGGGATGAGAAATTGGCAGAAAAACCGGTTGAACACGTAGCTCAATATCTTCTCCATTGCGACGGGCTATAGCCAGTAATTTAATAGTATATCCTAATTCACGGGCATATTCGATATCATCAGTCAGGATACGAGTAATTCCCTCTCGATATACTTTTTCGACATCAACCCGCCCATGAAAACATAAAGTTGCTAAAATGGCAATTTTATAGGTTGCATCAAAACCTTCTATATCATTGGTTGGTATCGGTTCGGCGAATCCTTTTCTTTTCGCTTCATCTAAGGCTTTTTCAAATGATGTTTTCTTGAGAGACATTTCTGAAAGAATATAATTAGTCGTCCCATTTACTATCCCGATTACCTCTAAAATATCATCACCCAAAAGTTGCTCTTTGAGGGTATGAATTATCGGAATTCCACCTCCTACTGCTCCTTCAAAATAGATATCGGTTTCATTCTGGGCAGCAAGCTGAAATAGTTCACGACCTCTTTTCGCAATAAGTTCTTTATTGGGAGTGATTACGGTCTTCCCACGAGCTAAGGCTTGTGAAACGTACTCAAAAGCCGGATCAATACCACCTACTGCCTCAACTACAATTTCTATTTCAGGGTCTTCAATCACTTCCAATGGATCACTGCTTTTTATCTCGGGGGGAACTACCATAGGTTTACCAATCATCCATTCTTTGTCAACAATTTTAACAACCTTAACCCCAACCCCTAACTCTTTTTCAATTTCTTCCTTTTGATTCCAAAGAGCTCTTACCGTACCCATTCCGACTGTTCCAAATCCTATAACTCCTACCTTAATTTGTCTCATTTCTCTCCCTCTGATTCTTTAGCGAAAATACACTTTCTCTATACATTAATAATTTTACCCAGGAAATCCCGCAGACGAGAATTCTTTGGATTATAAAAAATATCCTCCGGTTTTCCTTCTTCAATAATTCTCCCCTCATCGATATATATTACCCGATCAGCTACCTCACGAGCAAAACCCATTTCATGGGTAACAACCACCATAGTCATCCCCTCCTGGGCTAATTCCTTCATAACATCCAATACATCATTGACGGTTTCCGGATCTAAAGCTGAGGTTGGTTCATCAAACATCATCACCCGTGGATTCATAGCCAAGGCACGCGCAATAGCGACTCTCTGTTGCTGTCCTCCCGAAAGTTGGATAGGGTAAGAATCTGCTTTTTCTTCTAGACCTACTTTTTCCAAAAGACGTCGGGCTACTCTTTCTGATTCTGGTTTGGACATTTTCTTCACTTTCTGAAGGCCTAAAGTAATATTATTTAAAACTGTCATATGAGGAAAAAGGTTAAAACTTTGGAAGATCATCCCGATTGATTGTCGTACAATATTTATATTAACCTTTTTATCGGTGATTTTTATTCCATTGATAAAAATTTCACCGCTATGAACTGGTTCAATGCCATTCAAACAACGAAGCAAAGTACTTTTTCCTGAACCAGAAGCACCGATTATAGATACTACTTCACCAAAGGGGACCCGGATATCAATGTTCTTTAAAACATGGTTGGTATTAAAAAATTTATTTAATCCATCGACCTCAATGGCCCACCTACTCACTATAACGCAACCTCTTCTCAGAAAATTTCACAATTCTCGATATAGTATAAGTCATGATAAAATAAAAAAGGGCGACTCCCGACCAAATTTCAAAAGACTTAAAGGTTCGGGTTATAATTATCTGTCCAGATCGTGTTAATTCAGCTATCGCAATGGTTGATACCAATGATGAATCCTTTAATAATGCGATGAATTCATTACCCAGTGCCGGTAAAATCCGAACTAATGATTGAGGAAGAATAACATATCTCATTGCTTGCCAGTAGGTTAATCCCAAAGACCTTGCCGCTTCCATTTGACCTTTGGCGATCGATTCAATACCACCCCTAACAATTTCACCAATATAGGCTCCACTATTGATCCCCATGGCTATCATACCTGCAATAAATGGATCTAAATTTAAACCTAATGCTGGTAAACCAAAATAAACAATAAAAATTTGAACCAGTAAAGGAGTCCCTCGTATTAACTCTATATAAACACTCGATATCGAACGAAAAAAAATATTTGGCCAGACCCGTGCTAACCCAGTTATAAATCCAATCGCTAAACCTATGGCAATTGCTAATACTGTAATCCGTAAAGTAACTGATGCCCCATAAATTAAAGAAGGAATAGCTTTAATAAGTGCTGATAGGTCAAATTGCAACCAGGGTGCCCCCCTTTCGCTCCGGACCTTTCTGGTTAGAGTTCAATACTTACTGGGAAAACAATTTTTTTACTACCCATTTTACTCTTATCCTACACTTCTTTTATTCTTCTATCTCCCTACCAGGTGGGAATATTAAAGTAATAGGTGGATAATTTTTTATTAGCACAATACCATCACTAAATATTACTTAAATTTAATAATTAATCCTCGCTATAAATAATTTGTAAATAAAATGGGCGCCTAAACCTTAGCGCCCATTTTATTTCTTATGAAAATCATTTCTACTCTCCTAATTTACTGGAGCAGCAAACCATTTGTTATAAATTTCCTGATATTTTCCCGATTCTCTTAATTGGGCAAGAGCTTCATTGATAGCTTTCAGCAATTCAGTTTCTCCTTTCCGCATGGTTATCCCATAATTTTCTTCTCCCTCTTTAAAAGTCGCAGCAATCTTCATATCAGGAAGAATTGACATACGGAAAGATACCTCGGATAAATCATTAACCACTGCATCAGCTCGTTTATTGAGTACTTCAATATAAGCTTTATCAGTGGTGTCAAAACGTTTAATTTCTTTTATCCCTTCGATTTCACTCACGGCAAAATCACCAGTGGTTCCGATTTGAACAGCAACTACTTTCCCAATTAGGTCATCAGGCCCTTTTATTGAATCATCATCTTTTCGAACTGCTATGGCTTGAGAAGTCTTATAATAAGGATCACTCATGTCCTTAGATTTTAGACGCTCTTCGGTAATTGAAGTCGAAGACATGATGATATCAAACTTCTTCGCATCTAAAGCCGGAAATATTCCATCCCAAGCCGTGTCAATAAATTCCGCTTTTACTCCCAATATTTCTGCAATTGCATTACCAAGGTCAATATCAAAACCAACTATTTTCCCTTCTTCATCATGAAACTCCATCGGTGGATAAGTGGCATCAGTACCAATGATGATTTTGCCTCTTGCTTTTATTTCGTCGAGAGTCGAGGCTAAAGCTACTGAACTAAAACTAACTAATACCAGCGTAATAACTAAAAACCAAACCAATTGTTTTTTCAAATGAATCCCTCCCATTTTTTAAAAATAATATCATTCCCAAGAATTTTATGTCAATGAATAAATAACCCCATAAATCTTATTTTCCAA
>JAGPGC010000060.1 GCA_018056205.1 Candidatus Atribacteria bacterium
ATGATGGTTTAAGTCACCACTAATATATACATTAGGTTTTTCAGCAAGGACCAAATCCAAAAGACTACCACCGCTACCCGGACATAAAGCAATTTTTTGAAGGATGACATCATTCTGATCTTTCCCCCAGGCAAGGGAACTTTCATTTTTTAATAGTGGTTGCAAACAACTAATAAAATCTTTCCATTGCATAGGTTTATGCAAATCTATTAAACGACCCAACCCTTCTGAAGCTGAGCTGTTAGGGTGAAGCGGGTAAATATCGATAACCGGGTTTTGGTAAGGATGAATTTTTTTAACAGCAGTCACCAATTGATTGATAAGTTTCGGATTAGAAAGATTAACTTCCACTCGGATTTCTTTAGTTTTTTCAAAATTACCAACTTTTCCCAAAAAGGGTTGAGCTCCCTCTTGGGGGAGATAAGTGCCTATACCTTCAATTTGGAAGCTGCAGGAACTATATTGACCAATAATACCGGCACCATTCTGAAAGAGAGATTGAGTAACAAGCTCCAAATAATCAGAAGGAACGAAGGTTACTATTTTAAATTCAGTAGTCGGTTTTGGAAAAAGAGGCTTTACCTTGCCGGTTAGTTGTAATATTGCTATCCACTGATCGGCAATTCCACCTTGGATGATGTCGAGATTGGTATGGTGAGCCAGAACGCTGATTCCTTCTTGAAAAAGTTGGGTAATTATCTGGCACCATGGATCATCATGGAAAAAAGTAAAAAAGGGATTCCAAATTGGCGGGTGATGGAGATAGATGAAGTCGATATGGTGTTTCAGGACTTTATGGAAAACTTCTTGATTAAGTTCCAATGCCACTAAAACACGGGAAATTTGGTGGCGATTACCCTTGATTTGAAGGCCAGTTCGGTCATCAGGCAGGGCAAGGTGGGTTGGGAAAAGATTTTCAAAAAAATCAATAATTTGTTGGAGGTTTGCCATATAGTTGTCAATAATTATTCAGTATTGGTGGGCCCACCCGGATTCGAACCAGGGACCGATCGGTTATGAGCCGACTGCTCTACCGCTGAGCTATGGACCCACGTGACGGCATACATAATATCACATCATTTTTTTCAATTCAAGATATTTCCAGCCCGCATACCGGAGCAATCCTTTTAATCACCATTGCCCACACACTATTTTTACTTTCTTCTTTTTTTTAGTTCATTCATGATGTCATACCAGTTAAATTTTTCAAACTGGATTAAAACCAACAAATGATAAAGAAGGTCGGCAACTTCCCACTGCAAATGTTCCCTTTTTTGTTCAGAATTTTCTAAAGAAGCCAGAATAACTTCGGTAGTTTCTTCAGCAACCTTCCGAACAATTTTTTCCCTTCCCAATTCCAGAAGCTGGCTGGTATAAGACTGAGGTGACGGATTTTTGGCTCGTTCTTGAATGATATCAAAAAGTTCCTGAGTAAAAGCAGCTAATGGGTAGGGGGGCAAATCCGGCTGTGGTAAAGTGATATCACCTTCTAAAACTTGGCGATGGAAACAGGAATAACGTCCAGTATGACAAGCCACTCCTTTTTGTTCAACGGTGATAAGAAGTGTATCCTGGTCACAATCAAGGTAGATAGCTTTTACCAGTTGGTAATGACCACTGGTTTCTCCTTTATTCCACAAGGTTTTTCTCTTTCTACTGTAAAACCAAGTTTTACCAGTAGTAATAGTTTTTTCCAGCGCTTCTGAGTTCATATAAGCCATCATTAAAACCTTTCCACTTTTTTCCTCTTGGATGATTGCCGGTATCAAACCCTGATCGTCAAAATTAATATTTTCAATAATAGGTTTCATCATGATTCTTCAATCCTTACTGGGATCCCGCGTTTTTTAAGAAAAGTTTTGGCCTCTTGAATGCTAAAATTTTTATAATGAAAAATTGAAGCTACCAATGCAGCATCAGCTCCTCCTTCTCGAAAAACGGTTAAAAGATGTTCTAATTTTCCTGCTCCACCGGAAGCGATTACCGGAATTTTTACTCCGTCGACAATTTTCCTGGTAAGTATCAAATCATAACCATTTTGGGTACCATCGCTATCCATGCTGGTAAGAAGGATTTCACCGGCACCCAAGCTTTCAACTTGACTTGCCCAGGCTAAAGCATCTTTCCCGGTTGGTGTTCTGCCTCCATTGATATAGACTTGCCAATAGCTGCGACGGGTGATGCGGTCCCAAGTTTTTTTGACATCTATAGCCACTACTACACACTGGCTTCCAAATTTTTCGGCAAGTTGAACAATCAAATCGGGATTAAGCACAGCTGCGGTATTGATTGATACTTTGTCAGCTCCTGCTTTCAAAAGATTACCGACATTTTCGGTAGTGCTGATTCCCCCTCCAACGGTAAATGGCATGTAAATATTTTCCGCAACTTTTTCAGCAATGTTCGCCATAGTCTCTCTTTTTTCATAGGATGCGGTGATGTCAAGGAATACTAATTCATCAGCTCCTTCTTCTTCGTATCGTTTAGCCAGCTCGATAGGATCACCAATATCCTTTAAATTTTCAAAGTGAATTCCTTTAACAACCTTTCCTTCTTTGACGTCTAAACAAGGGATTATTCTTTTGGCAAGCACTTTTCTTCCTCCTGAAGAATTTTCTGAGCCTCTTCAAATTTTAATGTACCCGAGTAGAGGGCTTTTCCTAAAATAATGCCTTTTATTAGGCGATTTAATTTTTTAAGTTGAAAAATATCTTCGAGAGTAGTAATCCCTCCGGCGATGAATACCTGGACTTCGGTTGCTTGTAAGTAATTTTGAATACGGTGGATATTAACTCCTTGAAGGGTACCATCCCGTTCGATATCGGTAAAAATAAAATTTTTCACACCAATTTTTTTTAGCCTATTGGTGAGTTCGACAGCAGAAATGGTAGTTTTCTCCGTCCAACCTTGAAGTGCCACCATACCATCTTGAGAATCAATGCTCACTACCACACTTGCTTGATTTCTTTTGAGACAGTCTTCGAGGAGTTTTGGGTTTTGGACTGCGATGCTCCCCAAAATTATTCGTTGAGCTCCAGTTTCGAGATAGGAGAGAAAAGTTGAAAGGTTTCGAATCCCACCACCTATCTCAACCGGAATATGAATTGAATTGATAATCTTGGTTAAGATAGAAAAATTAACTGGTTTACCGGTTTTTGCCCCATCTAAGTCGATAAGATGTAGCATCGGAGCTTTTTTTTCTTCCCAGTATAAGGCCATTTTGAGCGGGGAATCGCTATAAATGCTCATTCTTGAGTAATCGCCTTTTTCCAAACGAACGCAGTGACCATTGATGATATCGATGGCTGGAATAGGAAGTATCATGGTATGAATCTCTTGACCCAAGTTTCGAGAAATTGGATTCCCCATTGGGAGCTTTTTTCCGGATGAAATTGTACGCCCCAGATATTGTCCTGATTAATGATGGCTGGAATAACGACATTATAATTGCTAATCCCGACAATAGTTTCTTTCGATTCAGGTACTACATAGTAGGAGTGGGCAAAATAAAAGAAACGACCATCGGGGATAGAACCTCGTAGCGGGTTGTTCTCGGTAAAAAGAATAGTATTCCAACCCATATGGGGAACTTTATTAGTGGGAGGAAGTTTCCGAACTTCTCCCTTGATAACTGATAAGCCTTTTCTCTTTGCTGATTCTTGACTCTTCTCAAAAAGAAGCTGGAGACCTAAACATATGCCTAAAACCGGTTTCCCATTTTGAATGGAGCTGAGAATGATTTCGATCAAATTATTTTTTTCCATTTGTTCAATAGCTTCGCCGAAAGATCCAACCCCAGGGAGGATAAGAGCTTGAGCTTTTTCGACCCACTCCGGATCCTTGCTAATTTGGTTTTCGAATCCTAATTTTTCTAAAGCTTTTGAAACGCTATGTAAATTGCCTATTCCATAATCAATAATAACAATCATTTTATTAATCTCCTATAGTGTTCCTTTGGTGGATGGAATTATTGTTTTATCATTCAATGCCACAGCTTCTTTTAAAGCTTTACCCATAGCTTTAAAAAGAGATTCTAAGATATGATGTTCATTTTTACCCCACCAAGTTTTGCCATGAAGAGTAATTCGTGCATTATTAGTAAAAGCTCTTAAAAATTCTTCGATTAAGTCAACTTCAAAGCCACCCACTATTTTGGAACAACCTGGGACATCGTAATAGAGAAAAGGACGACCACTCACATCGACAGAAACCATACTCAAAGCCTCGTCCATGGGAATGAATTGAGTACTATAACGATTAATATTTTTTATTTCGCCAATAGCCGTATGAAAAGCTTCCCCCAATACAATGCCGGTATCTTCAACCAGATGGTGAAAATCAACTTCAACATCACCGTGAGCTTTAATACTGAAGTCCCAATTAGCATAAAAAGCCAAGCTTTTCAGTAAATGAGGAAAAAAGGGAATTGGTAAATCGATAGTGATTTGGTGTTGACCATCAAGATGAATATATATTTCGATATCGGTTTCAAGGGTTGACCTTTTTATTAAGGCTTCACGTTTTTGCACAAAATCACCCCATTGGTTATATTGTGGAATAGAAAAATTTATTAAAATTAACAACCTTTTTATTCAGAAGGCGGTCTGAAACCTCCTCCAGAGGAATTGATTCATTAAACTCCTCCAATTCGAGGAGGATCCAGCTTGGTGAAACGAGGGCTTATATATTAATTAATAAATTGATATGTATTCCACTTATTAAAAGCTATATATTTTTTAATCTACTTCCTTCTATTTTACAGGAAAAAAGAATAATATCAAATCAATTACCCCTTAGGAGTTGTTTAAGCTATTTACTTGATATTCGATTTCAGGATTGGATAGTATAACCTTGCTCCATTCCCAGCCAAAAACTCCCTTTTCGATATAGAGATAAAGAATTGAAAATTCAGGATCGCCCCAGGAGGTAATTTTTAGAACATATTCGTTTTCTTTCTTTTCAGCAGGGTGAACCTGAAGATGGGATTGAGGAAGATAAGTTGAAAAATATGGTTTTACTTGGGAGAATCTCACAATTTCAAATTCACTGAAAATTTGACCGATCCAAAAGTCGCCTTTTTTTGCTAAGTTTTCAATAGCCTTAAGATCCTTTTTTACAAAAGCATCTCCAAGTTCTTTTATTAAAGTTGCCTGACTTTTTCTAGCCCAGGTTGGATCGGATTGAAGATATTCAATCCGCAATTCAGCCAGATCAAGATAAAAAGGATCGGTTTCTTGAAGACGAATTTTCTGATAATATTCCGACGCTTTATCCAATTCACCAATTTTTTCATAACAGGAAGCAACCTGTAACAGAATTCGCGATTTTTCCTCAATATCTGGGTATTGGGATAAAATCATTAAATAAATCTCTATGGCTTCCGAGTAGTTTCCAAAGTAAAATTCCTGGTGGTGAGCAATATCTTCCATCGCTTGTTGCCGGATATTAAAAGTATCTCCAACCTCAGCAGGATATTCCGAGACAATTTGTTGTAAAAGTTTTAAAGATTGGTGATAATTTTTGTTATCTTCTTCGGTTTTGGCTATCCAATAACGATATAAATAGGCAGATTGGGTTTGGGGAAATTTTTCTATATAAATTTGGAGGACCTGAATTGCATCTTGATTTTGACCTTTTTCACTGTATAAATTATATAAAACCTCTACTACTTGAGAGAGCTCATTTTCATCAGTAGAATTGGTTAAGGGCTTTAAGATTTGAATTGCTCGGTCAATATCACCATTTTCTAAATAAAATTGGGCTTGATCAAAGGCATCTAAGGCAAAAACGGTTGTTCCAGTGAAGGGAAGAAGGATTAAGATAAAAAACCAAAGTTTTACAATGTTTCTCAAGCTACCTCCTCCTTTTTAAGTGAAAATTACTTTTTTATATTATATCATCAACCACTCCAACTTTCTCATTGAAAAACTTGTCATGACCCAGGAATGATAGTAATATGAGCAGGGTTGAATATTTTTTGTTGAGGAGAAGAATATGATTAATAGCCGAGAGTTCTGGAATGAAGCGAAGGGAAGTTTTCGTCTTTTAATCAAACGTCCGATATTTATTTTAATAACAGCAGTTCCGGCGTTGATTTTTTCTCTTATTTTATTTTTGACTCCAGGGCGACGTTTAGTATGGATCTCTTCTTACTTTCAAAACTTTTTGCTTGCCGGCTTAGGAATTGCCGGAATATTCACCGTGTTTCTCAGCTTGAGCTTTCTCATCGCTCTGGTTTGGGATTATCAATACCGTAATGTGGTGGATTTCCGTCGGGTTTATCGCATTATTCAGAGTCGGTTATCGGATGTTCTTGTTACTTGTCTGGGTTTGGGTTTGCTAATTGGTTTTTTTTCTATCTGGTTTGTTTTTGCCGGATTTTTTCTTGCTTTCCTTTTGATATTTTGTTTACCGGCAATAGTTATTAGAGGTGACGACCCTTTTAGTTCTATAAAAACCAGTTTTCAGATGGTTTACGAAAATCTTGCTGAAGTATTTGCTTTTTTCATCCTTTCATTGTCATTGTTAGTTATTGGCTATCTTCTAACCTGGTTAATTCGATTTATTCCTTTGGTGGGGATTTTTATTAATATTGTTTTTATTGCTTATCTTTTAGCTTATATTGGAATTTTATTAACTCGTTTTTATTTAAATCTTGCTCGCTATTGATAAATTTCAATATAAGTTATCTTAGAAATCAGATTTGGTAAAAGTTGCAGCGATTCATAAGGTGGCAGCAATTACTTTTAAGAGTGATTCGCATTAGTTGCTAATGATGGTATTCAGGGTAGACCTTCGCTAGGCAGCAACACATGAAGATGAAAATACTTACCT
>JAGPGC010000061.1 GCA_018056205.1 Candidatus Atribacteria bacterium
ACGAATCCCTAACAAGGATACTGAGAAGATTAAAAAAATTGAAGAATAGTAGTAATAAAAAATGGCGCCCTCAAGCGGATTTGAACCGCTGTCGCCGCCTTGAAAGGGCGGTGTCCTTACCAGGCTAGACGATGAGGGCGCACATAAATTTTATTTTAAACAAGCAGTGATTATTCTATAGAAATAATCCTTTAATATCAAGACCCTAAAACCTAATTTCTAAAAATTTTTTAAATATTGCACTTTCCAAGTTAGATAATTATTCCTTATTAATAGCACTGGTTGGACAAGAATCAATCGCCTCATCAACACAATCCTGGTTTTCGTCACTACCAGGTTTCACCATGCTCTTTCCATCATTATTCATTTCAAAAACATCTGGGCATATTTGAACACATAATTCACAACCAGTACAAGCTTCTTCATCAATTTTTATTGCCATACCTTATTCCTCCTGTTTATAATGTTGAAAAATCAGATAGCATTATACCATATCTATTTTTAAACAAAAGTTAAAATTTCAGAAAAACTCAAAAATCGAGTATGGATTTTTCCATTATAAATAAGTTTTTTGAGCATAGTCATAAACCATTTGGGTGCCTACTATCATGTCTTCATCATCATGAAACACTTTCGCAACTCTTCTCAGCACTAGTCGATCCTTTGATTCATCCCTGCATCACCATCCCTTTTTTTTATTTTTCAGGTATCATTTCATCCATTAATTTCCGGATCTCTATTTCATTAAAGCCAAAATAATGACCAATTTCATGTAGAATAACATCTTTCAAAACTCGAGGCCATTCTTTGTCATTTTGAACTATACTTAATAAGTTTTCATAAAATAAAGATATCCGGTCGGGAAGAACAAACGTATATCCTGGGCCTCTTTTAGGTAGAGGTATTCCTTGATAAAGCCCTAACAACTTAGCTCCACGAAATTGACTTCTTATTTCAGGATTGGGTCGATCCTCAATAATAAACTCCAAATTTTTTATATTTTCTCGAATATGATCGGGAAGTTGATCCAGGATATCCCTAACCATATCCATAATTCGTTCTCGTTCCATTCCATCGCCCACCTTTTTATTCCTAACCTTTATCAAAACTCAATCAAAGTTAATAATTCAGACCTTAGAATAACTGAAAATTTGTTGTAAAGATAATTCATTCTACTTAATATTTGACAACACAGCCATCTTCCTGAGGCTTCGTATTCCAAATCCGTGAAGGTCTCATCTGACAACACAACAGTCAGCCTGAGCGGTGCTTTCCCGCTTAAGGGTCTCATTTTTATAAAATATTTAAAAGATGAGATTCTCACGTCGCATAGTACGCTCCTCAGAATGACGGAGAAGGCTGTTGAGATTGCTACGTCGCCCAATCAGGGAACGGTTAGACTCCTCGCTATGACGGTTTGAGAAAAGCATTTTCATTGTAATCTGGTGCCGAATATTAGTATGAGAATCTATCTTGTAATTATAGTTAATAATCGAGAAAGGCATCAAATTGGGCAGACACCCAGGTCTGCCCCTACCAATATAAAATTGATGAATATATCAAAAAATAAAACAAATTCAATTTGAGGAAACTGTAGGGGCGAACCTAAGTGTTCGCCCTTCATATATTTGCCCGCTATTGGGTTTTCATTGCCGTCTGGTGCCACCCAGCAGTATGATGATCTATTTTCTATTCTTCAAATAAAAATCCATTCATTTATTGGCTTTATTATATGATATTGTCTTTCTATTAAGACTGGGATAAAATTAAAAAAAGATTTCAATTAAGGAGGTATAAAAAGTGAAAAGGGTGTTAAGTGTTTCGTTCATACTTTTTTTGTTGGTATTGGTTCTGCTCTCTGGTAATTTTAACCAGGAAGCTTGGGCAGCTAGTACCAAAAAAATTGGTTTAATTTGTGCAACTGGTGGTTTAGGGGATAAATCCTTCAACGATATTGCTTTTGCTGGAGCTAATCAAGCTAAAGAAGAATTGAATGTCGAACTTGATTATGTCGAACCTAAAGCAGTCGCCGAGTATGAAGGATATCAACGCGATTTTGCCATATCTCAAGAATATGAAATCATCATTTGTGTTGGGTTTGATCAAGGCGATGCTCTAAACAAAATTGCCGCTGAATATCCTGACCAAAAATTCGCTATCGTTGATATGTCTGTATCACAACCCAATGTTGCCTCACTACTCTTTAAATCTAATGAAGGGAGCTTCCTTTTAGGTGTTGTTGCCGCCAATATGACCCAGAGTAAAAAAATTGGTATGATAGGCGGCATGGATATTCCTCTCATTCGCGATTTCTTTGTGGGTTTTGAAGCTGGAGTTAAATGGGCTAATACCGGTGCTGAAGTTCTCCCTGGAGTATATGTTGGAGCTTGGGCTGATCCAACCAAAGGAAAAGAGCTGGCTATTAGCTTAATTGATAGTGGAGCTGACATTATATGGCCGGCTGCTGGCAAAAGCGGATTAGGGGCTCTGGAAGCTGCCAAGGAACGTGGAGTTTTTGGAATGGGTGTTGATGCTTGCCAATGTTATTTAAATGATAAAATGTTAGCCAGCATGACTAAAAGAGTAGACGTTGCAGTTTATGAAACTATTAAAGCCGCTTTCGATGGTACATTCCAGGGTGGAATAATCGAAAAAGGAGCTGGTGATGGTTGGGTTGGTATATGCCGTTTACCGGAAGAAGAAAAATTTTGGGAAGAAAAATTTAGGTTTACCCATCCAATCTCGATACCTCAAGAAATTCTTGATAAAGTTTTGGAAGCACGGGATAAGATTAAATCTGGTGAAATAAAAGTTCCGCGTCCAGCCGAATTTGGAGGATAAGTTATATACATGAGCGAAGCCCTGGCACTATACGGGTTTACGAAATATTTTCCGGGTGTTCTTGCTAATGATCATATTGACCTTTCGATTAACCAGGGTGAAATCCATGGTCTTTTGGGTGAAAATGGAGCTGGCAAATCAGTGCTGATGAGCACTCTCTATGGTCTTTATCGACCTGATGATGGAAAGGTGTTTATCAGAGGTCAAGAAGTAACCATAGAGAGCCCGGCCCAGGCCATTTCCTATGGAATTGGGATGGTTCATCAGAATTTTACCCTCATTGAAAACATGACAGTTTGGGAAAATATTGTACTTGGTAAAGAAATACGTCGGGGCTTCGTTCTTGATAAAAACCGAATTCTAAAAGAACTTCATCAACTTTTACAAAATACCGGTTTTGATATTGACCTTAATGCTAAAATCTACGAATTACCAATCGGTCTTCAACAAAGAGTGGAAATTCTAAAAATTCTATATCGGGGTGCCGATATATTGATTTTTGATGAACCAACTGCTGTTCTTACTCCTCAGGAAGTTGATCAGCTTTTTAAAACCTTTCGTCAACTCATTCAAAATGGGAAAACTATCATCTTTATCTCTCATAAATTGAAAGAAATTTTTTGTATTTGCGATCGAGTTACTGTTTTACGGCGAGGGAAAAAAATTGGTACTCTGTCCATTGATGAAGCAACCCCTGAATCTTTAGCAGAAATGATGGTGGGTCGTAAAGTATTTTTTTCTTTTGAAAAATCAAAACCTCCTCATCCAGAAGTTATTTTATCGGTAAAAGAATTATCTACTTCTGGTGGAAAAAAACAACAAAATTTACAAAATATCAACTTTGACATTCATGCCTTTGAAATTCTTGGTGTTGCTGGTGTGGAGGGTAATGGTCAAACTGAGATGGTTGAGGTATTGGTCGGTTTGCAAAAGCTCCAAAGAGGAAAAATCCTCTTCCAAAATGAGGACATCACTCATTTTTCTCCCAAAAAACGTATCTTAATGGGTATTTCTCACATTCCAGAAGATCGACCTAAACGAGGAATAATATCTGATTTTTCAGTAAAGGATAATCTTATTCTTGGCTTTGAAGATCTTCCTCCTTTTAAAAAAGGACTCATTAGTCGTAATGATTCTGCTATTAAACAATTTTCCCAAGCCAAGATCCAGGAATTTGAAATTGCTACGCCCGATGAAAATACCCTGGTAAAAAATTTAAGCGGAGGGAACCAACAAAAAGTTGTATTAGCCAGAGAACTCTCCCATGACGTAAAACTTGTTATTGCTTCTCAACCAACTCGAGGATTAGACATTGCCGCCAGTGAATATGTACGAAATAAGTTAATTGAACTAAAAAATAATGGTTCAGGAGTACTTTTAGTTTCAGCTGACCTGGATGAGATTCGATCGATTAGTGATCGGGTTATTGTGCTTTATGAAGGTCAAATAATTGGAGAATTGACCCCCGATGCCGATGAATACCAATATGGATTGCTTATGGGTGGAACTGTATGTTAAAACGTACCTTGAATTACCTCAGCCGATCCAGTTCCATCCTTCCCGAACTGATTGCAATTGCTCTGGCTTTCCTGATTAGCGCCATTATTCTTCTTATAACCGGTTACCAGCCACTTCGTGCCTTTAGCGCCCTTTTCCGCGGAGCTTTTGGTAGTAAATTTGGTATAGGTCAGACGCTCACCCAAGCTACTCCTATACTTTTCACTTCATTATCCTTTCTGCTTGCTTTTCGATCGGGAATTTTTAATATTGGTATTGAAGGACAATTCTTAATTGGTGCTTTCGCTGCTGCAGTTGTTGGTTCCGGCATTACCGGTCTTCCACCAGTTATTCACATTATCCTTTCTTTATTTATTGGCGGACTTTTCGGTGCTCTTTGGTGTCTTATCCCTGCCCTATTGAAAGTATTTACTGGTGCCAGCGAAGTTATTACCACCATGATGATGAGTTATATTGCCAGCCACCTTACCAGTTATTTAGTAAATTACCATTTTAAGGCACCGGGTTGGGTTGCTCAAACCAATCCAGTTCAGCCTAGTGCAGTTTTGGCTAAAATTCTTCCTCCTACACAATTATCAATTTCTTTTCTTATCTCTCTGGGTTTTAGTATTTTGATTTTTTATTTTCTTTTTAAAACTTATCTTGGTTATCAAATTTGTGCTGTAGGATTCAATCCATCAACTGCAGAAAATCGGGGGATACAAGTTCAATCACGAATTATTATGGCTTTTTTGTTAAGTGCTTTTGTGGCTGGGGTGGGAGGAGCCGGCGAGGTTCTTGGAGTCCACGGACGGTTCGTGGAAGGATTTTCACCGGGGTATGGGTGGGATGGAATTGCAGTTAGCCTCGTGGGACGGCTCCACCCCTTTGGATGTATTATTGCTTCAGTTTTGTTCGGTATGTTACGTGCCGGTGGTATGACTATGACCCGTGCTACCAAAGTTCCCTTAGATATATCTTTAATCATTCAGTCTTTAGTAATTATTTTAGTTGCTGCTCCTTCTTTTATTAAATTTGTTATCTTAAGACGGAAAAATTAAAATGATGAACCTCTCCACTATTATCAACATTAGCTTTTTTCAGGCAGCTTTAAGAATGGCAACACCAATAGCTTTCGCTTCTTTAGGTGGAATGTATAATGAAAGAGCCGGTGTAGTTAACATTGGTTTAGAAGGAATCATGCTCAATTCAGCCTTTTTTGCTGTATATGCCAATTATTTAACCGGGAGTTCTTTTATGGGTATTATCGCCGGCTTAGCTTCTGGTTTCATTTTAGGAGTAATTTTAGCTGTTTTAACAGTAAAATATCATGGAAATCAGATTGTAGTTGGTACTGGTCTAAATGTTTTTGGGCTTAGTTTTAGTGCCTATATGTGTCAGAAAATCTGGGGATCAAGAGGCGCCTCTGAAACCATAATTGGCTTGGAAGAAAAAAGCATATCTTTTTTGGGAAAAATCCCTTGGATTGGTCCAGTTATAGATAATCAAAACATCCTGGTTTACCTTATGATTATAATCTTTATACTTTCTCATTTCCTACTTTATAAAACCCACTGGGGCCTCCGCTTGCGTGCCGTAGGAGAAAATCCCCAAGCAGCCGATACTTCTGGAGTTAATGTATACCAATATAAATATTTTTATATTATTTTAGGATGTATGATAACTGGCTTGGGTGGTGTGTTTCTATCTATCGGTCATTTGAATTTCTTTGCCTGGGGAATGACCAGTGGTCGAGGCTTTATTGCTCTTGCAGCTATGATTTTAGGAAAATGGACTCCCTTCGGCTGCTTGGCAGCTAGCTTCTTATTTGGTATGACTGATGCGCTCCAAATGAGAATTCAGGCTCTTGGTATCCTACCTTCACAGATCATCCTGCTTCTTCCTTATGTTATTACCATTCTGGTTTTAGCCGGTTTTGTTGGGCGCGCCAAAGCTCCTTCTAATTATCAACCCTATATAAAGCAATAGCTGGTTCTATACGTGGGAGATGGTTAGGGTGAGGTGGCAAATAAAAAGCCATCATTGCGAGGAGTCCAACCGTAATTTGGTTGGATGACATGGCAATCTCTTATTTTATAATTTTTCATATAAATCATCCCAAAATGGATTAAAAATATTTATAAGTCCTATTTTCTTGCTTCGTGGCCAAGACTTTATTTGTTTTTCCCGATTTATTGCATTTTCAATATCATCATATATTTTATAATAGACCTTCATATTGCTTAAGCCGCACCAGATGACAATGAAAATAAGTACCCCCCTCACCCTAACCCTCTCCCACCAAGGGGCGAGGGAAAAAAATAAATTATCGACATTATTCACTAATGACTCTACACTCATCACTCGTTATTGCTTTGGTAGTTGCTACACTCATTGCCATAACGAGTCAATTAGATAATGATTTTTTTATTATTTAAGATGTGATTCTCACTACTCATAGTTTTCATTCGGCTTACGATA
>JAGPGC010000062.1 GCA_018056205.1 Candidatus Atribacteria bacterium
ATCCATAACTTAGCTTATCAGGGAATTGGTAGTAGTGAACTTTTTAAAATCGTCAATCTTCCTGGTCATTTTTTCACTCATGATTACTTAGAATTTTATGTAAATTTAAATCTTCTGAAGGCTGGTTTAGTTTTCTCTGATGTTATTACTACCGTGAGTCCCAGTTATGCACGAGAAATAGCCACCCCTGAAGGTGGTGAGGGATTAGATGGGCTTATTCGCGCTATTGTACTCCGAAAACCGATAGTCGGAATTGTAAATGGAATCGATACCGATCATTTCAATCCAGCTATAGACAACAATCTTCCTTACCCCTTTACTACTAATCAGCCTACCATAAAAAACAAAAATAAGACCATTTTTTTCCAACAGTATTTTCCAGATTTAAACGGGAAGGAACCTCTAATGCCTTTGATTTCTTTTATTTCTCGATTAGTTGAGCAAAAGGGATTAGACCTTATTCTTAACGATCCGGATAAACTTTTTAATCTACCTTTAGCTTGGTTCTTTTTAGGAGTAGGAGAGGCAGCTTATGAAAGTTCGTTGACTGAATATGCCAAAAAATATCCAAATGTTCATATTGAAATGGCTTTCGACGATAGTTTAGCTCGATTTGTTTATGGAGCATCAGATATGTTAGCCATGCCTTCCCGTTTCGAACCATGTGGCATCAGTCAAATGATTGCTATGAGATACGGAACTATCCCCATTGTAAGAAGAACTGGTGGTCTTATTGATACGGTGGTTGATTATCGATTCAACCCAACCTTAAGCAATGGGTTTCAGTTTGATAATTACCGCTCGGATGAATTTATTTTTACTATTGAACGGGCTCTGAACTGGTATAATGAAGAGACCGAGCTCTGGAAAATTATGGTTAATAACGCCATGACTTCTGATTTTTCTTGGATAAACCCAATTAAGGAATATATCAACATTTATTTGGGTTAATGAAAAATGACGAATGAGTAAAATGGAAAGATCGATTCCTATTATTGGGATTGGCGGAGCAATCGGTTCAGGAAAATCATTGGTTGCGAATTCACTCATTGACCAAAACGCAACGGTTATCGATCTCGATCTTCTTTCCCGTGATCTATCAAAAAAAGGAAAACGTTTATGGAAAGAAGTGGTTCTAACTTTTGGTTCTGGATTTTTAGACCAAAAGGGAGAATTACAGCGACAGAAGTTGGGAAAAGTAGTTTTTAAAAATTGGAAATTTCTATTCCAACTTAATCAAATCAGTCACCCCATTTTTAAAAATGAGCTGAAGAAATTCATTCTTCATCAACTATCATCAACTATGATTGTTATTGATGGAGCTATATTGTTTGAAGCCGGTCTTATTCCTCTCATTGATCGTTTAATTTTTGTCGAGGCAGATGAGGAACAGAGGTTTTCTCGCCTTTCCCGAAAAGGTCTATCTCCTAATGATATTCGAGCTCGAATGAAAAGTCAAAAATTTATTCCCAGTCTGCGACGAAGATCTCATATCATTATTGAGAATAAAACCACCCCGGAAGATCTTCAACAAAAAATAGGTCTCATCGATCAGCTTCCCACTAAAAAACTCATTCATACTTAATATAAAACAGGGTGATATTGTGTCAACTAAAGGTCGTTTCCAATTAATTTCCAATTACCAACCTCAAGGAGATCAACCCGCTGCCATAGAAAAATTAGTTAAGGGAATATCAAATAAAGCTCGTTTTCAAACTCTATTAGGAGTAACTGGATCGGGAAAAACTTTCACTATGGCCAATGTTATCAACCAATTCCAACGTCCAACCCTAATCATATCCCCAAATAAGACCTTAGCAGCACAACTTTACAGTGAAATGAAAGCCTTTTTCCCTTACAATGCCGTAGAATATTTTGTCAGTTATTATGATTATTACCAACCAGAAGCTTACGTCCCCGAACATGACCTTTATATAGAAAAAGACGCATCCATTAATGAACAAATCGATCGTCTTCGTTTATCTGCAACCAGCGCCTTAATGGAGCGGAATGATGTAATAGTCGTCGCTTCGGTTTCTTGCATTTATGGTATCGGTTCTCCAGAAGAATATCGAAAAAGAATTTTTCACGTTAAGGTTGACGATACCTGGAATCGGGAGGTTTTTGCCCATCGCCTGGTTGACCTTCTTTATGAAAGAAATGAAATCGAGTTTACTGCGGGTTGTTTTAGAATGAAGGGAGACACCTTAGAAATTTTTCCAGCTTACAGCGAAACCGCTCTTCGATTTGAATTCTGGGGAAATCAAGTTGAATGTATAAAAGTTATTGAGCCGGTGAGTGGAAAAACTTTGGAAAAATTGCCGGAGATATTTATTTATCCAGCCAAACACTATCTGGTTGATCGAGATCAGTTTGATCTGGCTTTGAGGAATATCGAGTTAGAATTGCAGGAACAGCTCAAGTTTTTTCTTTCTCAAGGAAAATTGGTCGAAGCCGATCGGTTAGAAAGACGAACTCGCTATGACCTGGAACTGCTCAGAGAAACTTTCTATTGTTCGGGGATTGAAAACTATTCCCGCCATTTAGATGGAAGAAAACCGGGGGAACCACCTTATACACTCATTGATTACTTTCCCCGAGATTTTTTATTATTCATTGACGAATCACACGTTGCTATACCTCAAATTCATGGAATGTTAGCTGGAGACCGCTCTCGAAAAAAATCTTTGGTTGATTTCGGATTCCGGCTTCCCTCCAGCTTTGACAATCGTCCGCTTTCCTTTGAAGAATTTGAGGAAAAATTAGGATATGTTATTTATGTTTCGGCAACTCCAGGAGCCTATGAATATCAAAAAAGCGATCAAGTTGCCGAACAATTAATTCGTCCCACTGGCTTGATCGACCCTGAAATTATAGTTCGACCAGCAACCGGACAAATTGATGACCTTTATCAAGAAATAAAGCAAGTTGTTAAATCAGGAGAAAGAGTTTTGGTGACCACCTTAACTAAAAGGAGCGCTGAAGATCTTTGTGACTATCTCTTCAATCTGGGTATCAAAGTCCGGTATCTTCATTCTGAAATCGAAACTATTGAACGAGCGCGAATTATTCGGGATCTACGGGCAGGGGAGTTTGACGTCTTGGTTGGAATTAATTTACTTCGAGAAGGATTAGATCTTCCTGAAGTGGCTTTAGTTGCCGTGCTCGACGCTGATAAGGAAGGATTTCTACGCTCAGAGGTTTCTTTGATTCAAACCATTGGTAGGGCAGCTCGAAATATTAAAGGTCGGGCTATTCTCTATGCTGATCGATTGACCGGATCGTTGGAAAGAGCTAAACGAGAAACCGAAAGAAGAAGAAAAACCCAGTTAGAATATAACCGTGCTCATCATATTACTCCGGAATCCATCATCAAAGAAGTACGAACCCTCATCCCAGAAGTGGTGGGACTCTCTCCAGAAGCTGAAAATACCCTTTACCAACTCGACCTGTTGGAAGCTGATCAGGTTGCTGAAGAAAAACTTATCGAACAACTTACCCAGGAAATGATGAAATCTGCTAAAAATCTTGAGTTTGAGAAAGCAGCATTAATTCGAGATGAATTGATCCGATTAAAAAAACCCGGTTCCCAAGCTAAGCAAAAATCTATTCAAAACCAGAAAAAAACTCCATCTCGATTAAGCAGAAAATCTCATTCACGTTGAACAAAAATCCTCGAAAAGAATAAACTAAAGCTAAAGGTGATAGCATTGAAAAATTTTTTATCTATCAAAGGCGCACGCGAACATAACTTAAAAAATATCGATATCGAAATTCCCCACCATAAATTGGTGGTCATAACTGGATTAAGCGGATCGGGTAAATCTTCCTTAGCTTTTGATACTATTTTTGCTGAAGGACAACGTCGTTATTTAGAATCTCTTTCATCGTACGCTCGACAATTTTTAGAAAGAATGGAAAAACCAGATGTTGATTTGATTGAAGGATTATCTCCAACCATTGCCATTAATCAAAAAGCTACTTCACATAACCCGCGCTCCACAGTAGGTACGGTTACCGAAATCTATGACTACATGAGAGTTCTCTTCAGCCGCTGTGGAAGGGTATTTTGTCCCCAATGCGGAAAACCTATAGCTCGACAGACTATCCAGCAAATTGTAGATGAGATACTTTCCTATCCTAATGGAACCCGTATTATTATTCTTGCACCTCTGATTCGAGGTCGAAAAGGAGAATATAAAAAACTCCTCAACGATATGTTGAAAAATGGTTTTGCTCGTTGCTTGGTAGATGGAGAGTTTATCGAGTTAGAAGATTGGGATTCAATAAATTTGGACCGTAACAAAAAACATGATATCGACCTGGTTGTCGATCGACTCACTACCAATCCCGAAGAGCAACGGCGACTCGCCGATTCAATCGAAATAGCCCTTCGTTATGGGAAAGGACTGGTTAAAATTGGGGTGGTCTCTGATGGTATTTCAATGGAAGAGCGGCTCTTCAGTGAACACTTTGCCTGCCCCGATTGTGGGATAAACTTTCCTGAGGTAACTCCGCGAATGTTTTCCTTTAATAATCCTTACGGAGCTTGCCCAGATTGTAGTGGTCTTGGTATTCTAAATTTTATTGACCCCGGTCTGGTAATCCCTGATTGGTCTAAATCCTTAGATCAGGGAGCAATAATACCCTGGACTTTTTATGACGAAGATCATTACTCCATGAATAAAATCAAACATTTTCTTCGGGAAAAGAGTATTGCTTTCAAGGTTCCTTTCCAGGATTTATCAGAAAGTGATCGACAGTTGATCCTTTACGGAGACGAAGATGGAGATGGAATAATAAGTTACTTAGAAAAACAGATGAAAACCGCCGAAAGCTGGTGGGAAATGGATGAAGTAGATCTTTTTATGGCCACTCGTACTTGCCCATCCTGTCACGGTGATCGACTCCGATCGGAAAGTCTTGCGGTGAAAATTCATAATCAATCAATTGGCGATCTTTCCCGTCTTACCATTGGTGATTTGAGAAATTTCTTCATTAACCTGAAGTTTTCGAAACAGGAAACCATAATTGCTGCTACATTAATGAGAGAAATTCAATCCCGTCTTCAATTTTTAGTGGAGGTCGGTTTAAACTATCTTACTCTTAACCGTTCGGCCATGACCTTATCGGGTGGCGAAGCACAACGAATTCGATTGGCAACTCAAATCGGATCGGGTCTGGTCGGCGTTCTCTATGTCCTTGATGAACCAACTATTGGTCTTCATCCCCGTGATAATCAGAAGCTCATTCAAACCTTGAAAAGATTACGGGACTTAGGAAATACCGTTATTGTCGTAGAGCATGATGCTGAAACCATGAAAAATTCCGATTATCTTATTGATATGGGACCGGGAGCTGGGGAGAAAGGAGGAGAAGTGGTCGCATTTGGAACACCGATAGAAATAATGAATAACCAAAAAAGCCTCACCGGACAATATCTGAATGGTAAAAAGGAAATCCCCATTCCCTCTGAAAGAAAAAATCCTAAAGAATGGCTGATTATTCGTGGTGCCCGGGCTAATAATTTAAAAAATATTGATGTTAAAATCCCTCTGGGAGTGATGGTGGGGCTTACCGGTGTATCTGGTTCTGGAAAAAGTACCCTTATGGAAGATGTTCTTTATCGAGCTCTTTCCCGGATTTTTTATCATTCACTCGCTGAACCAGGAGATCATGATGCCATCGAAGGGATTGAATGTATCGACAAAGTCATAGTTATCGATCAATCACCGATTGGACGAACCCCTCGTTCCAATCCGGCTACTTATACGGGAATTTTCACTGAAATTCGTAACTTGTTTTCCCGACTCCCCGAATCAAAAGCCCGAGGTTATCGACCAGGGCGTTTCAGCTTCAACGTTAAAGGTGGTCGTTGTGAAGCCTGCCAGGGAAATGGAGTCATCAAGTTTGAAATGCATTTTCTTCCCGACGTTTTTGTGACTTGTGAATACTGTAAAGGAAAGCGCTATGCTCGAGAAACTTTAGATGTAAGTTTTAAAGGAAAAAATATTGCCGAAGTCCTTGATATGAGTGTGGACGAAGCGGCGGTTTTCTTTGAAAACATTCCAGTACTCCGTCGGAAATTAGCTGTTCTTCAACGAGTTGGTCTTGGATATATTAAGCTTGGCCAATCAGCAACTACTCTTTCGGGTGGAGAAGCCCAACGGATAAAATTGACCAAAGAACTAAGCAAGGTTGCTACCGGTAGAACCCTCTATCTTCTTGATGAGCCAACCACTGGCCTTCACTTCGCTGATGTTGAAAAATTACTCGATGTTCTTCTTGAATTACGTCGCCGAGGAAATAGTATTCTGATTATTGAACACAATATGGATGTGATTAAATGTTGCGATTATATAATCGATTTGGGACCAGAAGGTGGAGATCAGGGAGGTCAGTTGGTTGCCGAGGGAACCCCAGAAGAAGTAGCATCCAATCCTAGATCTTATACTGGTTTTTTCCTTAGGGAGGTATTAAAAGTTGAACGAAAAGAATTTTGTCAGGTTTGAAACCACCCGAAACTCCCTACAAGAATTACCAACCAGCTGTGGAGTTTATATTCTCTTTAATCAATACCACCAAATTATCTATATTGGTAAAGCCATTAATATCCAGAACCGGGTTCGAAATCATCTGCAGAGTGATTCTTCATCGCCTCTCAAAAAGGATCTGGCTAAGGAAATCACTACCATTCAATTCATTCTCACTCAGGATGAAGCTGAAGCCCTTCTTCTCGAGGAAGAATTGATCAAAACTCACCAGCCGCTATACAACATCCGAATGAAAGATGATAAAAGCTATCCCTATATTCATTT
>JAGPGC010000063.1 GCA_018056205.1 Candidatus Atribacteria bacterium
ACTCTTTCTCGTTGATTATTTTATTTTCCAAATCAATAAGTAATCCGTGAATAGAATGGGGATCGAATTCGACTCCTATAACCATTCCTCCCTGAGGGTTAAGGGTTAAAAGACGCTGTTTTTTCCCCTTTCTATTATTTCCTAAACCTTTTTCTATTAAAATCTTCTCTTGGATTAATTCTTTAGTAAGCTGGGTAATTGATGCTGGCCGGATTCCTATCTTTTTATGAATATCAGTTCGGGAGAGAGGACCATTTTCATAAACCAACCTTTTTATAGTTGCTTTATGATGGCTTTTAGCAAAAGATTTTCTTTTTTCCATAGTATTCTACCAATTTAATATTATTTACTTATTAGAAAAAAACAATTTGACATGAAAGATATTCAGTATTAATATTCTATCAAATATGTTAATAAAAAGATAGTTTATAGGAGAATAAACCAGCCGAGACCATTCCATAATTCTCAAGTGATAAACTTCTAAAAAATGTTCATTAATGAGCTCAAGGCAGTAGAATTGTAACTTCCTCAGACTATCAAGAAAAATAATTGTACAAAAAATTTGATTGAATGCAACAGGCAACTTAATGGAGGGATTTATCATTATTCAATTCAATCAAGTTTCAAAAAATTATGGGGCAACCAAAGCTTTGGATAGTATCGACCTTACCATTGAGAAGGGGGAGATCCATACTTTAATCGGGGAAAATGGAGCTGGTAAGAGTACTTTAATAAAAATTCTCTGCGGTGTTGTTAACAAAGATTCTGGGGATATTTATTACGAAGGTAAAAAAATACTTGACTTTAGGCCTTACTCTCTTCTACAAATCGGAATTTCGGCCGCTTTTCAGGAGATGTCACTGTTTAATAATTTAACCGTAGCTCAGAATCTCCGGGTAGCTACCTTGCCTCAGAAAAAGGGGTTTACCATTAACTGGAAAAAGGAAAAGGAAGAAACTGAAGAGTTTCTTGATTCATTAGGTATTGAAAATGTTAAATCCGACACTCCTGTTTCCTATCTAAATCCCTCTCAAAAGCAACTTCTGGAAATTGTCAAATCAATACTCCGTCAACCGAATGTTCTCTGTTTGGATGAACCAACTTCCTCATTGGCCGAAAAGGAATTAGCTATTCTCCTTCGTCTTCTTCAGCAGCTTAAAAAAAATCAAACAACAGTGATTTTTGTTTCACATAAGTTAGAGGAAGTTCTCCAAGTGAGCGATCGAATTACGGTTCTTCGTGATGGGAAAAAAGTTGAAACTCTTATTAATAAAAATTTAAACGAATCCATTCTATTTTCCTTGATGGTTGGTGAAAAAGGTATACGTCAAACTCAAAGGCGTCACTTTCAAGGGAAAGAAAAACTATTAGTGGTAAATGATCTTTCTGACAGTAAGAAGATAAAACAAATTTCTTTTGAACTTTCAAAAGGAGAAATTTTAGGATTAGCAGGCCTAGTAGGAGCAGGAAGAAGCGAATTAGCTCAAACCATTTTTGGATTGAAACATCGACAACAAGGTTCAATTTATTTTGAAGGGAAATTACTTCCATCCAACCTCACGCCTTCAGAAGCAATTGAAAAAGGTATTATCTACCTTCCGGAGGATCGAAAAGAGTTAGGGCTTTATTTGGATTTAAATTTATGTTACAACACATCTGCTTGTTCCCTTAACCAAATAACCAAAAGAGAGATAATTAATTTTAAAAAAGAAGTTGATATTGTACAGAAACTGCTTACCAAATTGGGAGTACGGTATAAAACCCATCGTCAAAAAGCCTTTTCTTTAAGTGGTGGTAATCAACAAAAATTACTATTTGGAAAAAGTCTTTTTGCCAATCCAAAAATTTTGATTTTAGACGAACCAACCCGAGGGGTTGATGTTGGCTCAAAAAGGGAAATCTATCAACTTATTTTAAATTTAGTAAATACCAGTGAAACCTCAATCATCCTTATCTCATCAGAAATTGAAGAAATTTGCCTCCTTTCCGATCGAGTTTTAGTCATGAAAGACGGAATGTTAATCAAGGAATTTAGGGGTGAAGAGATTAATGAAAGAACCATTACCGCCTGTTACCTCCAAAGTTGAAGGAAGAAATGACCGAGCATCGCTTTCCGAAATAATTATTTGGCTGGCAATCATTCTTTTATTTATTATTATGTCTTTTATTTCCCCAACTTTTTTATCGGTTCGCAATATTGTTACGGTTATTAAAAATTTAACCACCGTCTCCATTCTTGCTTTCGGTCTCACCTTTGTTTTTCTGTCCGGAGGATTCGATTTTAGCCAGGGAGCCATTTTGCTCTATTCAGCAATTCTTATAATTAGTTTCAATCCAGGAACTGTGGGGGGCGTTTTTCTTTATTCTTTATTTGTGGTTGGAATTGCCGGATTGTTTGGAATTTTTAATGGAGCTTTGATCGGTTACTGCCATTTAAATCCTTTTGTGGTGACCTTGGGATTAAGGAATATTATTGCTGGTATAATTTTTATTTCTACTGCCGGGATGACGGTCGGTGCAACAGCTCAGAGTCCAATTCTTGAATACATAGGATTGGGACGTATTACTCGTTGGTTACCGGTTCAAACTGTATTTCTTATTGTTATTGCCTTAATATGTTGGTTTATCCTACAGTTTACTCTTTACGGACGAAAGCTTATCTTAGTTGGAAATAGTGAAGTAGTAAGTGCTTACTCAGGTTTAAAAGTGGAACGACTTAAATTCAGCAGTTACGTGATCAATGCTCTCTTAGCAGGAATTGCCGGAATTCTTTTAGGAAGCCAAGTTTCCCACCTTTTACCAGAATTAGCTTGGCATTATGACTATGATGCCATCACTGCTTGTGCAGTTGGTGGAATTAGTTTATTAGGAGGCCGAGGTACTCTTTTAAATACCATTTCTGGGTTGCTCCTATTGGGTTTTATCAACAATAGTATGATACTTTTAGGTTTACCTTTTGCCTGGCAACAGATCTTAAAGGGTTTAGTGCTTTTTATCGCAGTGGCAGCTGATGTTTGGGTTCGAAGGAAATTATATGAGTAGAGAGCGATCAACTTTGGGAAAGAAATTTGATGTTTGGATTATTTTTTTGGGATTATTATTGGTATTTTTCATATTATCTCCTGATTTTCGTTCCCTAGGGACGATAAAAGCGCTTCTCCTGTTAATACCAACCAATGGAGTTATCTCGGTGGGTATGACCTTGGTAATATTGATAGGAGAATTGGATCTTTCCTGTGGAGCAGTATTGGCATCCTCTGGACTTATTATGGCAAAACTTCTTCCTTATGGATTACCCATTGCTATTCTTGCTGCTTTAGGATGGGGTAGTTTAATTGGGTTTATCAATGGTTGGTCGGTTTCACGATTAAAGATGAACTCTCTTATAGCGACGCTGGCAACCACATTTATCGTGGGAGGATTATCCTTACTGATTTCCGATGGACCTAGGCATTTTGATAATCAATTTCTTCGTAAATTCGGAAACGAGGGGCTTTTGAGTATTCCCTATACTGTTATGGTTTTCTTCTTCTTGGTGATCTTATTTCAAATTCTTCTTAAAAAAACTCGTTTTGGTCTCAACATTTATGCTGTGGGTGGTAACCATCTAGCTGCTCACTATGCTGGAATTAATGTTGAGGAAATACAAATCCTGGTCTTTGTTTTGAGTGGTTTATTATCCAGCTTAGGAGGAATCATATTGAGTTCCCGTCTCTTGGCAGCTGGTCCCATTTATGGCCAGGAAGCAGCTATTGTAGCCATTACTTCGGTTTTGATCGGTGGAACTGCCCTCGGTGGAGGACGGGGAGATACAGTTAAAACCTTTTGGGGGGTTATGATTTTGGGAATTTTAACCAAAGGGATGAACCTTTTGCTATTACCAGCTTATTTTCAGGATATGATCGTTGGAAGCATATTAATTCTCACTCTTATTAGCAGCAGGATAACTCAAAAAAAAGAAACAACTTTATAAATGAAAAAGGAGGTGTTTTTGATTTAAATTAAATGAATCAGCTTTTTCCAAAGGTCAGTATGCTTTTTTGTTAAACTAATATAATACTTAAGGAGGAAAAAAATGAAAAAAGTTATTCTTTTAGTATTAATCGGTGTTTTGGTTCTAAGTTGTGCCTCGGGAGTATTCGCCCAGGAAAAAAAGTTTAAGGTTGGTTATGCCTGTATTAGTTGGAGTTTCCCATTTATGGTTGCTTATCAACCGTTATTTGTTGAAGAGCTGAAAAAATATCCTGATTATGAAGTAATCTTCTTTGACGCCAAAGGAGATTATCAAGCCTTAGCCGATGGCTTGGAAAACTTTATCGCCCAAAAAGTTGATTTGATCATGAATTTTGCTCTGGATTCTCTCCCCATGATCGAAACCTACAAAAAAATCAAAGCAGCCGGCATTCCTCTCTTACTCACTATGGATGAACCAGATTTTGAAGCCTATCCCTATATGGATTGTTTTTCAGGCTTGTCTCCTCGTGATGCGGGGCGGCAATGCGCTGATGAATTACATCGAGTTTTAAAAGGCCAGGGTAAGGTAGCTTTAATAACTGCCACTAAAGGATCGACTTCTGAAATCCAATATACCGGTGGGTTTATGAATGAATTGTCTCGTCTAAACTCTGGATTGGAGGTTGTGGCTATTCAACCCGGAGACTGGGATATTTCAATTGCTCAAAAAGCTGCCAGTGATATTCTAACAAAATATCCTGATATTGATGGATTCTATGTATCCGATGATTGGATGGGTGGCGGAATCGTTCGAGCTCTCAAAGAAAAAGGATATGAACCTGGTGAAGTGAAAATTGCTGCTGCCGGTGGAAGCAAAATCGGTATTAAAGATCTGCAAGATGGTTGGTATGTTTCAATTGTTGACCAGGGACCGGTTCTCTGTGTTCTTCAGGATATTTTCATAATGCGCTGCTTATTGGAAAAAATAGGACCTGTTCCCCATTTTGCTATGGTAAAACAAGAATTGATAACTCAAGAAAATATTGATCGATTCCCTGGAACTTGGTGACGGTGAAGTGTTGCAATTGATATAAGTTGGATCCCGGGAAAAGTTTTTTCGTTTTTCCCGGGGTATTTTAATTTTGTTGGTTAAATTTTACTTTTAGATAACCGTTATTTAATATTTCTGATTTACTAAGGGAGCTTTTCTCTAATGTTTTCTTTTTAGTTAATTAGATTCATAAGTTGCAGATCTATTACAGAAATTATTGCCGCGATAATAAAAAAATGCCTTCATTCCTAATCATAAAAAATTAAATTGAAAGATAAAAAATTGAAAAACCGAGAAAATGTTTATAAAAAGTGTCAAAAAGATGACTACGATTTTTTTTAGTTCAAAATATTTAATTGAAGAGAGGAAAGAAATTTTTTAATATAAGGGAGGATTAATACCATGAAAAAATTTGGAGTAGGAGTATTTGGGATTGGATGGGTTGCCAAGGAGCACGTCCGTGCCTACACCTACAATCCTCATGTTCGTGTGGTTTCTTTGGCGTCAAGAAAAAAAGAAAGTGCCCAACGCTGTAAGGATGAATTAGGTCTTGATTGTGAAATACTACCTGATTTTGAATCTCTCTTAAAAAGAAATGACATTGATATTATTGATATCTGCACCCCAAACTCTCTTCACGCTCAAGAAGCAGTGGCAGCTGCACAAGCTGGGAAACAGGTGGTTATCGAGAAACCGATTGCCATGAATCTTGAAGAACTAAAACAGGTACATCAAGCGATCAAAAAAGCTGGTGTCAAAAGTCAAACTGGATTTGTTTTACGATTTAACCCCTATTGTAGAAATTTATATGAAATGTTGAAGGCTGGAGCTTATGGGGAACCGTTTTATATCGAAACTGATTATTACCATGAAATAGGACCCTGGTGGAGTGGATATAATTGGGGATCAAACACCAAGAAAGGCGGCCCTTCGGCTACTTTAGTAGCAGGATGCCATGCTGTAGACCTACTAAGTTGGTGGGGTGGTGAGGTTGAAGAAGTTTTTGCTTACGGAACTTTTGGACATCGTACTGATTATGAATACGAGCCAACCTATGCAGCAGTGGTAAAGTTCAAGAATGGTAAGATCGGAAAAACCGGAAATAGTTTTGAAAATGAATGTCCCTATTTTATTAACGTTGTTATTCATGGTAGCAATGGTTCGGTTTTGAATGAAAAATTTTACACCAAAAAACTTTTCCCCTATCAGTCAAATTGGCAAACTTTTAATACTATAATGCCCGAAAGTGGCGACGTTAAACATCATCCATTTCGGGAAATGGTTGATGATTTTGTCGATGCTTTGATAAATGATCGAGAACCATTAGCTGGTATTGATGCCTCAGTACGTTCTCACGAACTTTGCCTGGCCATTGATCTCTCTATAGAAACTGGAAAACCGGTAAAGCTTCCCCTTTTATAAATGATCTTTGTCATATAGTATCAAATGTGTCTAAAAAATTGGGCTCCTACAAAAAAATTTTCTAAGTAGGAGCCCAATTTAATAGCAATTACCTTTATTGAACAAAATCCCAGGCTTATCGATTATGAAAAAATACTCTGGCTTTTAACAAATGGAATTATATCTTTTTTGGAATATAACGACGGGAAAGCTTACCCTAAATTCAGTAAAAGAATAAAAAACCTTCATGCTGCTTAATAGTACCAAATGAGAATGAAAATACTTTTCTTTAACCTTCATTGCTAAGAGTCCAACTGTCCTTTGGTTGAACGACGTGACAATCTCATCCATCAACCCACTCCGTCATT
>JAGPGC010000064.1 GCA_018056205.1 Candidatus Atribacteria bacterium
AGAAGAAAAAGAGAAAAGATATCTAACTCACGCTATTTGGCATGAGATTAAAACACCCTTGACGGTTTTAAAAGGGTACGCTCAAATATTATTGGAAGAAATACAAGAGCCAGAATTAACCGAAAAATGCCAAAAAATAGATTTTCAAATTGATCGTTTAGAAAAAGTTATTTCACAATTACGTTATCTAACCCGACCTGATGTAAACGAGAATTTTATAAATGTTCAAAACTTTATCGATATGATTCATCAAATCCTCCATTCCTGGAAAGCGGAGATAGATGATTTAAAACTTAAGGTTCAGGTTAATGCTAAGGATACTAATAAGTATGAAGATTCAGTATTGGAATTTTCACAGGGTGATCTTTTTATGGTGATTTCTAACCTGATTTCTAACGCCATTCGCTTTAACCGATCTGAGGGTTTGGTGGATGTATCTCTTTTGGTTCGACAAAAAACATTAATTTTTGAAATTAAAGACAATGGTCCAGGGATTCCAGAGGGAATAAAAGATTTAATTTTTAAACCCTTGGGATATGCTTCTTTTTCGGGAGAGAAAAGCCAGGGAATGGGTCTCTATTTAGTTAAGGAAGCCGTTCGACGAGGAGGAGGAAGATTAACTATCCGGTCAAGGGCTGATAGCGGTACAACTATTCGAATTTTTATTCCTTTCCATTGACTGAGGTTTTATTCCTTGCTATAATTTTTCACGCATGCCGGGATGGTGGAACTTGGCAGACACGTACGTTTGAGGGGCGTATGGGTAAACCCGTGCGGGTTCAAATCCCGCTCCCGGCACCACGTATGATCCAAACATCCGGTAGTATGATGAAGTTGTACGTTTCGAGGATTCTTCTCCATACATTCTTATCGTACTTCCGCATTTAATCTGAGCCTAATCTCATAAAACAGGAGGAAATAACATGGCAGTAAGTTTTAAGGAATTGGGATTGGTGAATACCCGGGGAATGTTTGAAAAGGCAATGAAGGGTGGTTATGCTGTTCCAGCTTATAATTTCAATAATATGGAACAATTGCAAGCGATCATTAATGCCTGTGTAGAATGTAATTCACCAGTTATACTTCAAATATCAAAAGGAGCTCGTCAATATGCCAACCAGACCCTGCTCAGGTATATGGTGCCTGGTGCGGTGGCGATGGCGCGTGAAGCGGGGAGTAATATTCCAATAGCTCTCAATCTTGACCATGGCGATTCTTATGAACTGGCAAAAAGTTGTGTTGATTATGGATTCTCAAATGTTATGATCGATGGATCGTCGCTTCCCTATGAGGAGAATGTTGCTTTAACTAAAAAGGTTGTTGAATACGCCCATGCCTATGATGTGACCGTGGAAGGGGAGTTAGGAGTCTTGGCTGGTATTGAGGAACAGGTGTCCTCTGAAGTTACCCATTATACCCGGCCTGAGGAAGTTGAGGATTTTGTAACTAAAACTGGTGTTGATAGCCTGGCGATATCTATCGGAACATCACATGGAGCTTATAAATTTAAAGTAAAACCCGGTGAATCCATTCCTCCACTTCGTTTTGATATTCTTGAAGAAGTCGAACGTCGTCTTCCTGGGTTTCCTATCGTTCTTCATGGAGCTTCTTCAGTACTAAAAAAATATGTTGATATCATCAATCAATATGGTGGACAATTGGAAAATACTGCAGGAGTTCCGGAAGAACAAATAAAAAGGGCGGTTAAATCGGCGGTCTGCAAAGTAAACATTGATTCTGATGGGCGCTTGGTAATGACTGCAATGATCAGAAAGTATTTGAGTGAACATCCCAAGGAATTTGATCCTCGTAAGTACTTAGGACCAGCTCGTGATGAACTCACCAAGATGTATATTGCTAAATGTGAGCTTTTAGGAAGTAATGGGAAAGCATAAAACTCATCATATTGTTTATTATTCAACACTGTGGCTAAGGTTTACAAGAAATAGGAAGTAGTTTTTGAGTAAATTACTTCCTATTTCTTGTATAGTATGGCTATTATTCTTGTTGAGGAAAGTGTAAGTTCATAATTATTTATTAGATCGTATACTGAGTTTTTAACCAATCAAAAATATTATATATTTTCAGGAAAAATTAGTGGACATACTTAAGATTTTAATTTAATTGCCGATAAAATTTAAAGTGCATTAAAATCTTTTGGATTCATGGAGTTCCAGAAGAATTTTCAGAATTAATTAAACACTTAAATTAATATAAATAATAAGGGGGGGTATTAGAAAAAAAGCACGATGTAAGTTTTTAGCAAAACCTTCATGTTGCTGAGCAGTAACAGATGAGGATGAAAATCCTTACCTTTATAATCCGTCATTCTTAGGAGTAGAGCAGCCTAAGAAGGAAAAATCGAGTGGGAGAGCGGGAGAAAAGGATTTAAATAAAAGGATGAAATCCTCACGGCTTCGGGATACGAAGCCTCAGGGTGACGGCTACGGCGTTAGATGAGATCTTCACGCCGGAAAGCACCTCTCAGAATGATTACATTTTTTTCCTCATCACTGTTCACTCATCAATCGTTACTGTATTTTCAAGATAGTAATTAAACTTTTTATCAACTTTACCATTTTGACGATAAAGATGTTATTTCTTGAAAAGTTTTAATATTATTAGTGGAAATAATTATTCAAGGAGGCATTAGAATGAAATTGAAAAATTCAGTTGTTTTAATTTTTAGTGTGTTTTTGGTAATGAGTTTTATTTTAGGGTGTACAACACCAGCACCAACCCCAACTCCCACCCCCACTCCAACTCCCCAACAACATCCAAACATTTCTTCCATACGTTACGACTCAGACTGTATCAAAGCTGGTACTCAATTGAAGATATATGGCAGAAATTTTGGTGATATCAAAGGAACCAACACCGTTACTATGAATGGTATTGTTGCATCGGTTTCATATTGGTCTGATGATGAAATTATTGCGGTAGTTCCTACATCATCATTACCAGCACGAGAGTTGCGAGTTGCTGTAACAGTAAATGGTATTCCCAGCGATGAATATTGGCTTTATGGAATTTGTGCAACCCCGACCCCAACCCCCACCACCCCAACACCTACTCCAATACCCCTTGAGCGAGTTGATGTGGCGAGAAACATTGCGATTGCAAAGGCTCATGATGATGGTGTCAATGTACCATTAGGTGTACATTGGATTAAATCCGATGTTTCCTTCGGAATTGGGTCAAAACATTATCAATATACTTACTATGGAGCTCAGAGTTGGTTAATTGATATTACCTATCCAGTAGTCGAACAGCCCGATTTTACCGTTGATATTAGTAGTTGGGGAATTCCCTTGTGGAGTGGAATGGTTTATTATTGGGAAACTGTACCTTTACTATAATAAAAATTTCAGAGCATATAACTTAAAAAAGCTATACGCGCTCTATTATTTCTTATTGATTTATTGATAGACCCTCATGTTGCTTAAGCAGCACCACATAAGGATGAAAACCCACGCCCCCTCACCCTGACCCTCTCCCACGGAGGGGCGAGGGAAATAGAAATTTGAAATAATAAGATAGTTCCTTCTCCCTTTATGGGAGAAGGTGAGGATGAGGTTGGATTTTAAACTCATCACTGATTACTCGTCACTCATTACGTTATTTTCAGGGTAGAAGGTATATTTTTATTAGTATAAATTAACTTTCCCGATTCCCCATTCAAGATAGATTTTAAGTGTTGAACTGGTTTTTCCATATAGTTGGTTAGTATAAATATTTCCATTAACAGTAAGATTAGTGGCATCAATTTCTCCCAAACCTTTTTCAGTTTCAATCTTAACTCCAATCTTTTGGGGAAGAAGGACCGTTACTTCACCTACTCCAGACGAAATTTTTGCATCAACATTTTTTTCCCAACTTCCTCGCAAGTCAATAGTTGTTTTCCCTAATCCTGTCTTAACATTTAAACGAGAAATACTGGTATTCCCTTCCAAATCAATGTTAACTTCTCCGACACCAGACTCAACAATTAAGGTTTCAAGAGCCATAGAGGTTAGGTCAAGCTGGCTTCTTCCTGCCCCAACTTTAATGAATAAATTCATAGGAATAAAATTATTGAGACGGATAAGGGATATATAATCCTTATCTTTAAAATTGAAAAAAGGAAAATTAATATTGGTCGATATTTCTACTTTTAATTCTCCAACCGAATTTTTTACCTGATAAGAAATTGATGGTTTCCAGTCATAGGAAAAATACCGGAATTCCCCTTCCAGTAATTTAGTTGCTCCTCCAGAGATAGTAATATCCCCGAAAGATATTTCTATCGCGGCATTCACTACCTGAGCATTACCAACTTCAATCTTAGGATTTTCAACTATTAACTCATCTGCAAATACTATTGAAGAGAAAAAGCCAAGAATAAATATAAAAAGTAGGAAAATGAGTTTTCTTTTCATAAGTAATTCACTCTCCATTTCCTTTTAATTGTGAACTTATTTAAGTAACAATTCAATAAATCGAGAATAATTATAAAAGAAAAAATTCAAAAAGAGTTGACAAAATAGTTAAAGGAAATAAAAATGAGAAGGGCAATTTGACAACAACGGTGGAACAAAACCATATAAAAAAATAGAAAGAGGATTAAGATATGATGAAAAATAGGCTTGGTTTAGAAAATAACTTTACCATCGAATTGGGAGTGAAGAGTGATCCCATTCAATACCGTTATTCTTTTGATTGGCTTTTTAATTTAATGGCGGAAGAGGGAGTTTACAATTTACAATTGGGGACTTTTACCGAATTTTACTTCCTTCCCGACTCGTATTTTTATCGATTAAAAGAATCGGCTCATTCCAAAGGTATCAAGATTTCCAGCATTTTTACCTCACACCGAGAGTTGGGGGGATTTTTAAATCCAGATAAAGAATTTGCCGAGATTACCAAGAAAAATTATCAAAGAATGATTGAAATTGCCGAGGTCTTAGGGTGTCCGGTGGCGGGGTCATCAATGGGGGCGGTATTTCGCGATAGAATTGATTATCGCCCCCAGGGGGTAAAATTATTCCTTGATTTTATAAAAGACATGATGATTTTTGCTAAAGACCATGGATTATCCGGGTTGACTTTAGAACCCATGTCTTGTTATGCTGAACCCCCCTGTAACTCAGTTGAGCTTAAAATGATTGCCGATGAATTAATTCAATTTCATGAAAACCAACCAGAAAGAACTGTTAGTTTTGGATATTGCTCTGATGTTTCGCATGGATGGGCAAATCAAGAGAAAATTGTTATTGAAAATAACCTAAACTACTTTATATCATCATTTCCCTATTTATATGAGTTTCATTTTAAAAATACCGATGCAATATATAACTCAACTTTTGGTTTTGAGTCAGAAAGCTTAGAACGGGGTATCATTGATGTAAAACAAATATACTCGATTTTAATGAAGAATCAGAATACGATTCCTGTGACGAAAGTGATTGGATATCTGGAACACCCAGGTCCCAAATTTGGTAGAGATTACTCAGATTATTTACTGGAACGATGGTTGAGAGAATCATTACAATATTTAAAAAAGCAATGGTTGTAGTGGAGTGTAGTGTTTCCCTAAATGTTTAGCAACCCCACCAGGTTATCCGTGCCAAGGCTTCAGCACCGATGACATTTCCTTGAGCATCTCGTACCAGGGCATCAGGAACTAATAAATCATCCCTATCGGGTAGGGCATTGGCAACAATTGGTGAAACTATTAAAAACACTCCCTCTTCTTTATTAGGAAGGTTATGGACTGGTCCGAAGTGAGTGTTCATAATTGGGATTCCATCAATTTCTCCAATTTGAATCCGTTCTTCTTGACAGCGAGGAACAATTCCTGCTGGTGGTAGTGTGCAAAAGACCGAACCGTTTTTGAAAATGGTTACTTGATGATGGGTTAGGTTCTTTATCATAGGGCTCCTTAAAAAAATAATTTAGAATTTTTTATTCTATATAATTTTAGCAAATTTAATGGCTATTTGAATTTTTCCATTAAAGTTTAAATTTCTTTTCTATGAAGTATTATTGAATTTAATTCATTAGGAAAGGTTGTTTAAAAATGGACCATGAAAAGTACCTTAAATTAGCATTAGACATGGGAGCTGAACATGCTGTCTTTTTCCGCATTGAGGATATCGTATTTGATTCACGAACCATTATTAAATGTATGTTTGGTTGTGCGGATTGGGGACATGGAAATACTTGTCCATCACGACCAGGATCGCTGCGACCCTGGGAATATCAAAAAGTATTAGAAAACTATACTTGGGGTATTATTGTCCATTCCACTAATAAATATCTTTCCCAAAAAATTTCTTATTTAATAGAAAGACAAGCTTTTCTCGATGGTTATTATTTTGCGTTTTCTATGAGCGATTGTGCTCTATGTAAAGAATGCAGTGGTTTTAAAGGCATGGAATGTGTTAATCCCAAATTAGCTCGTCCAGCTTTTCATAGCGTTGGTATTGATGTGTTTAAAACTACCAGAAAATTTGGTCTCCCGATTGAAACTTTAAAGAATGAAAGCGATCCTCAAAACTGGTATTCAGCAATATTCATTGAATAACTTAAGGGTAGGCGATAGAATGAAGAATAGTTTTATAAAACTCAATACAATCTTTTTTACTGAGAACTATTAATATGGGATG
>JAGPGC010000065.1 GCA_018056205.1 Candidatus Atribacteria bacterium
ACTATGATCCCATCAATCTTCCCGATAAGTTTCAAAAAGAAGGATTAAAAGTCAGATTTACTTTTAAATTTCGAGATGATTTAGCCAATTTTCATATGTGGGGAAGAATTATTGAGATTTTACAAATCGAAGAGATAAATACCAATAATCAGGGTTAATAATGTTAGCCCTGGTTATTGGAAAAACTGAGAATTGGTCTTTTTTCTAACTTGAAAATATCGTGACGGGTGATGAGTAAACAGTGATGAGTTTAAATGCCACCCTCATCCTCACCTTCTCCCATTAAGGAAGAAGGAACAATTTCATTCTTTTATTTATTTTTTTCCCTCGCCCCTCCGTGGGAGAGGGTTAGGGTGAGGGGGATACCTATTTTCATTGTTATCTGGTGCGGCTTAAGCAACATGAACCTCTATCCTATAAATACCGTGACGAGTGATGAGTAAACAGTGATGAGTTTAAATGCCACCCTCATCCTCACCTTCTCCCATTAAGGAAGAAGGAACAATAAAATCTTTTGTACTTTTTCCCCTCGCCCCTCCGTGGGAGAGGGTTAGGGTGAGGGGCAATTTATTTTTATCCTTAACTAGTGCCACGAAAGTGGCATGAGGGTCCAACCTTCTTTAAAAAACGCTTTTTTAATTGAAATCAGATAACTTTATTGGTTTCCCTTCTAAAGCCGATCGGTCAACAGCAAATACCACCTTATGGGTGTAAAAAGCACTTGCTAAATTGTTATGCGGATCAATCCCTTTGTCCAAGCAAAGAGCAAAATCATCAAACTGTTCTTTATAGGGGTGGTGTAAAACATCACCAGAGTCGATGAGTTGAACATTAAGCTTGCTCCAACCTTTTAGCCCATTAATTTTTTTGCTATAGAATTGATCATTTTTTATGCTTCCCTCGCTCCCCAGAATATTAATGTTAAATACATAGGGTTGGACGCAATCGGTGCAAGAGGATATTTTTGCTAATTTACCGGTTTTAAGTTTTAAAAGCATCACTGTATTTAGGTCATAATCATAGGGTTGATAAATAACATTGGGATTCTTATTCCCATAGGCAAATACTTCCTCGACCTCATCTTCAAGTAAATAGAGCACAATATCTAAAGCATGACAGCCTGCTCTTAAGAGGGAACTTCCACCAAACTCTTTTTTTACTTCCCAGCGTTGATTTCTATACCAAGGACCAATACCATGGTAATAATCTGCTTCGGCATAGTAGATATCACCAATCAATCCCTTTGAAATAATGGATTTCGTGGCTTGGACTGATGAAATATAGCGCACTTCAAAACAAACTGAAGTTCGAGTTTGATTTTTCTTTACCACCTCTAACATTCGCTTGGAATCTTCATAATTCAAGGCAATCGGTTTTTCTATGATAACAGCTTTCCCAGCTTCGCTAGCTCGAATGGTTTGTTCAGGATGTAAAAAATGAGGTGTACAAATATCAACTACATCAATATCAGAGTCTTTTAAAAATTGCTCATAATCATTATATATTTTTACATCCACACCCCATTGTCTTTTAAAATCGTTTGGATCTAAATTCCGGGTTGACATAATAGCTATTGGTTGGTAACGATCGCTTTTTAAAAATGATAACAAATGGCCTTCAGCTACCCATCCAAAACCTACTATACCGACTCCATATTTTTTCATTGCTCTATCCTTTCAAAATTTATCAAGTGTTATAAATCATTCGTCCCTTCAAAAAAGTCATTTTGACGTTAAAATCATCATCTATTATAGTTAGGTCAGCATATTTCCCCACCCTGATACTGCCAGTTTCCTTGTCAATACCCAGAGTAGTTGCTGGATTGATGCTCCCCCACCGAATGGCTTCGGGAATTGAAAGGTTGGCATACTCCTTTAACCTTCTTAGAGCAACATTCATGGTGACAGCACTTCCTGTCAGATTTCCATGAATCTTTGGATCATCATCTATCATTCGTAAAACACCTTCTGATACATAAACCTTTCGCCCATCCCGATAAGTTAATATGGTACCATCGGGCATTCCAGTACCAACTAAAGAATCGGTTACAATGACCTTTTTATTCCGTGGTTTCACCTTATTAATATATTGGAAAAATGGCTTTGGTACATGGACTGGACAACCAATCAACTCAACGCTCACTTCATCACACATCACTACCGCAGTCTCCAATCCAGGCATCATAACCAAAGCTTCGTTCGGATTTTCTTTAAAACCATAAGTAGCATCATACAAATGAGTGACATGTCTTACTCCGGCAAGAATAACTCTTTCAGTTTCTTCATAACTAGCTTCAGTATGGCCTAAAACACCAACAATCCCATGAAAAGAAAGCTGCTCAGCAAGCCAAACTGCATTGGGAAGTTCCGGAGAAAAAGTAACGGTGCGGATAACGTCCCCAACTTCGCCTAAAAGTCGGTTGACATCATCTTTCTCGGGAATGCGGAGATATTGTAAAGCATGGCCACCCCTTTGAGAAGGAACTAACCAGGGACCTTCAATATGAACGCCAAGCAAAATATCACCATAATCCCGGTTTTCTTTAGCGATTCGCATTCTTTTAGCTTGATGGATGATTTGTTCTAAGGGATTTGAAAGAGTAGAACCAACCACATGGATAACCCCAAAACGTGCATACTCTGATAGACCTCGGACCATATTTTCAGAATCACTTTCCATAAAATCAACGTCTTTAATACCATGAGTATGCATATCAATAAAACCGGGGGAAACAATTCTACCCTGAACATCAAAAACCTCTTCGGCGGTTATCGATGACCAATCCTCACCAATCGAAGCAATCTTTCCGTTTTTGATAAACACATAACCTTTGGGTAAATAGTGGGTTTCCGCAACTATTCTTCCATTACAAATCAATGTTTCCTTTGGCATTGGCGATTATTCCTCTGGTTAATTAACCTCTGGTTCCAGAGGTCCAGCAAGGTGTTTAATATAAAATAACTTTCCAGGTAATTGTGGCATGACCGAAGATGGAATCCACCTATCAGGACCATATTTTAAAGTTACCCAAAATGTCATTCCCTGATAGATCATATTTCGCACCGGAAGATATCCATCAACTCCACCAATGGTATAATCGGCTTTCATAAAGATGCCAGGCCCAATAGTATTGGCACGAGCTGGAACTAAAGTTATTCTACTTTTAAAGCTGGTAATGGAATTTTGAATGATAGTTAAAGGATGAAGCTTTGCTGCAATACGATGGGTTGGTTGTAGCCATTCATCCATATTTTTATAATCAGCAGCAAAATGGGGTTCCCAAAAAGCGATATGAAATACCCAACCAATCCCATAAATAACTACCAACTTTGCTCCTTTGGCGCGAAGATCCATTATTTGAGAGGCATAGTTAGGAAGCTCATCCCGAGTAGCAAAATGGCGTTGACTTTTTGGCACAGTAAGATTCCCCAGTGGGCCATAAAGTGCATTTTCCATAGCATTCCGAAATGCCCCAGGGTTAGAAGGAGGAAGGGTATTCCCCTCTTCGTCACACCATTCATCCATATTGAATCCATGAACATGTTTACAGTCTATATTCCAGCGTTTTAAGAATTCCACTGTCCATCGGTACATCCCCATAGGCCCAACGGATAAAATCAAAATAATATCTCGCCCTTCGTCTTTGGCTAATTTAATCTGATAGGCAATTTCGTGTCCCATAAGAGTATTAAAATCTTCTAAGCTGTCTCCTGCGACCGGTTGAAAATCCTGATGCCACCAGCTCTCCCTCTTGTTGACATCCTCGGGTTGATGACTGCAACATTCATCGATCTTTTTCAAATCCCATGAAGATGGAAAGAAATTCTCAAATAACGATCCCTGAATGGTATTGAGCAAATTTATTTGTTTCATATAAGTACCCCCATGTTTGTTTAGGAATGGCTAATTTATCTTCTTCGACCTGTTACACGGCTAATGGTTACCGCAGTGATGATAATAAGACCGATAACTACATCTCGTAAATATGGATTTACATTCATTATTACCAAGGCGTTCCCAATCAATCCAATAAGGACTACTCCCAAAAAGATGCTTAAAGCACTTCCTTCTCCACCGGTGATTGCTACTCCACCAACAACAACAGCTGCTAAAGCATCAAGGGTATAAGCGTCGCCGGTTGTGGCTAAAGCCGACCCAACCCTTGAGATCAATATCAAAGCAGCCACTGCATTCAATAAACCAACCATTACATAAGCAATTAAAGTCATACGGTCAGTATTTATACCAGATACATATGCTGCTTTTTTATTCCCTCCAATAGCATAAAGATATCTTCCGTATTTCGAATAACTCAATATGACATGGCTGATGAGAACCACACCGATAAAGAATAAAATTGCAATTGGTATATAATTCATTATCCGACCCCGACCAACGGTCTCAAATTTTCCAAATAACATAAATGAGGCACCGCCGCTCAGTAATAATGCTAAGCCTTTATAAATAGAACTAAAACCGAGAGTAATAATAAACGATGCAGCTCTCGATTTAATAACGGTCATTCCATTAATAAATCCTAAGGCAATGCCTACTAAACAAGAAACGATGACCGCTAATGGAATTGATAAAGGATTAAAACCATTGGGTTGGCTTCCTTCGGGTAACCCTCCTACCTTTTGGATAATCATAGCTAAGATCATCCCAATAAGTGAAACCTGAGACCCAACCGAGATATCAAATTCTCCCGATATAAGTAACATACCAATACCACTGGCAATAACTCCCAATACTGAAATTTGTTGGAAAATATTTATAAGATTAGTAATCCGGATAAACCTCGGGTTAATAAGAGTGGCAAACAGTGAAATGCCAATAATTAATAGAACCAGGATAATTGATTGGTTAATATTTCTGCCGATTATTCTCCTCGGAACTAATTTTGTTTTCATCATAATTGTTAATCCTTTTCGTTAACACCCATAGAGTAGCGAAGAATATTTTCTTCGGTAATATTATTTCCTTCCAGCACGGTTATAAGTCTTCCATTTCTCATGACTCCAACCCGATCACATACTGCTATTAATTCGGGATTATCGGAAGATATCAAAATAATAATTTTCCCTTGAGTTGCCAAATTATCAATTAATTTATATATTTCACTCTTTGCCCCAACATCTATGCCAACGGTAGGTTCATCAAAAAATAGTATTTCCGCTCCAGCAAACAGCCACTTTGCTAAAACCACTTTTTGTTGATTCCCACCGCTGAGGTTAAGCACCAGTTGAGATATACTGGGAGTTTTAATATTGAGCTGTTCGGATATTCGTTGGGTTTCATTTCGTTCCAGAGCAAGATTAAGCATTTGATTAGCTTCTTTGGCTAATTTTACCAAGCTTATATTTTCAAAAATCGGTCTCATCATAACCAAACCAGTATCTTTACGATCTTCAGTTAAAAATCCAATTCCCTTTTTTATAGCATCATTAGGATTAGTTGGGGTTATATCCTGTCCTCTAAAAATAAGTTTCCCCGAATCTTTCTTATCTAATCCAAAGACCATGCGTACTAGTTCGGTCCTACCAGCACCAACTAAACCACCAATACCAAATATTTCTCCTGCCTTGACCTTAAAATAAATATGTTCTATGACTCCTTCACGATGATAGTCTATAACTTCAAGGCCTTCATTTTTTACGGCTGGAGATAATCCCTTTTCTCGGCTATAAAGGTTAGTCGTCGACCGACCAATCATCTGACGGACAATATCGTTCAAACTAATTTCTTTAACTGGCTGAGTACTTACCTTTTTACCATCTTTAAAAACCGTAACTCGATCACATATTTCAAAAACTTCATGAATATTATGGGATATATAAATAACACTTAAACCTTTTTTAGTATGTTTACGAATGATATCAAATAAGATCTTTTTCCCTTTTTCATCAAGAGATGCAGTTGGTTCATCTAATATAAGAATCCTTGCTTTACGAGAAAAAGCTTTTGCAATGCTGATCAACTTTTTCTCGGCAAAAGTAAGTTGTTTAATTTTTTTGCCGGCAGGAATATCTATCCCCAATTCTTGGAGTAACTCATTGGCCGCTTGGGTGCAATCGGATTCTTTAACTAAGCCAATTTTGTTAGTGGGAAGATTGAATAAATAGATGTTATCGGCAATTGATAGTTCATCTACTAACTGATTTTCTTGATGAACAGTCTGAATACCTAATTCAATGGATTTCGAGGGTTCTAAGTAAGGATAGATGGTATTATCAATTTTTATCTGCCCTGAATCCGGTCGAATTGATCCAGCAATGATTTCAACAAAAGTAGATTTTCCAGCTCCATTTTGCCCAACCAGAGCTTGGACTTCACCATATTCCAAATCAAAATCAACTGCATCTAAAGCTTTCACACCCGGGTAGGTTTTATTGAATCCTATAGCTTGAAGAATGGTTCCAGACTCCATCCACTACCCCCCTCAAAAACTCATTTATCAGAAAATAATCAGGGGACTTTTGAGGATTATTCAAAAGTCCCCTTTACC
>JAGPGC010000066.1 GCA_018056205.1 Candidatus Atribacteria bacterium
TCCGGACTTCCTGGTTGGTTTCTTCTTTAAACACTAAGTCATCAACTACCTTGTTATTCTTCAGGGTTTCTTCTACTATTCGATCGACATCTTCCGGTTTTACCTTTAAATAAAGGATTCCCTTAGGCTCAATTCTTACCAAAGGACCGGCATCACAAAATCCCATACAGCCGGTTTCTTTGAGGGTGGGCTGATGATGATTAGCTGTTTTCCCTACAGTTACTGAGAGTTGGTTTTTTTCAATTAGCTCCTTAAACCGTTGATAAACTGCATCTGCTCCTTTAGCTAAACATCCTAACCCACCACAAACTAAAACTTGAGTAGTAACTGGCTTACTTTTTAATTTTTGAATATGGCTTTCCAGCTCTTCCTTAGTCTTGAATGGCATGGACCGCTCCTCCTTTGTTTTCTTCAACCAATCCTTCAATGATTTCACATGTCTTTTCTTGGTTTAACATCCCATAGACCTCTTCATCAATCATCATGGCCGGTGCCAGAGCGCAGGCCCCAATACAGGCTACAGTTTCAACAGTAAAAAGCAGGTCGGGTGTGGTCTCCTCGTCTTCTTTTAATCCCAACTGTTCTTTAACGGTCTTTAAAACATTGATTGATCCTTTTACATGGCAGGCTGTTCCATCACAAACTCGAATGGTATGTTTCCCTTTTGGCTTTAAAGAAAATTGGGCATAGAAGGTAGCAACCCCATACACATAAGCTGGAGATACTCCTAAGGCGGTGGCGACATAGGTTAAGATTTCTTCAGGTAGATATCGGTAGTCGGCTTGAATCTCCTGAAGGATAGAAATTAAATGTGATGCATTTCGATTATATTTTTCCAGAATGGCATTTACTTTTTCAAATTGACGGCTCAGGGTCGATTCTTGATTCTGCATTTCCAATGAAATTCACCTCCAGATATTTCATACATCGTAACCTACTGAATTTAGGAATAATCATCGCTCCACTCTTAATAAGTAGTCTAAAAATATTCCAGTTTTACCTTTTTTCCTAATTTTACTAACTCCTCGGTAATTTCTTCTAAAATCCGAGCTTTTAGTGAAAGCTCACCGGAGAGTTTGGGATTTTGATGGGCAGGATTGATAGCCATTCCGGCATAAACCAGAATCTCATCTGATTCTAATAAGAAATGTAACAATCGGCTGGCGCCATCTTGTTTATAGAAAACATCATTATCTATTACACCTTGCTTCAGATGACGGCGTACGCTCGCTAAGGTCAATATTCCCTCGGTGAGTAAATCCACCCCCTCTAATATTCCTACTGGGGGAATATTCTCTTTCATGGAATTTAAATCCACATCAATTGGCTTCCCTAAATAACGAGAAACAATATTTCCGGTAGTTCCTCCTGAAAGCACTTTTTTCCCAGGAAAAGAAAGAAATTTCTGGGTGACTTCCTGATCTATTTTGGGATCTTGCGGTGGTCCCGCCCATAATATCATTCTCCGAGGAAGACGTATTTTAGCTACTACACAGGTAGCATCGTCACCGGGCATCCCCTTATAAAGGCTTTCTGTAGTTTCGATCAATTTTCTTGCTAAAGAATTAGCATCAATATGTTCATTGACACTGCTTTCAAGAAAAGAGGCTATTTTTTCCCATCTCCAGCCTAAATTCCAAATTCCACCGATACCAGCATGAACCACCCCATCGCTAATTCCTATTAACCAGTCATTTTTCTGAAGTTTCATATTGGATTCATGAATGACCCGGTTCCCAATTTTTCTTTCTTTCCGTTCGATATACATCACTCGTCCGCTTCGTATCCAGAATATTGGCGGACTATCAAACTCAGCGATATAGGCTTCACCATTTTGAAATACCTGCATGATTGAAAAGGTAGAATAAGCTATTTTTCTCACTTTACATACTGGCAAGGTTTCAGCTAAGGTTTCCACAACTTCATCTAAAGGCGAATTTCTTTTCAACATGGAAACAATGATCCGCGTGGTCAGAGTCGATAGTATGCTTGCCTTGACTCCACTGCCTAACCCATCAGATAAAGAAATAATGGTGGAGTTATTATCTTTTTCAACACGGACACTATCACCGCACAGTTCTTCACCCCATTTTGAGATCTGAGCTTGAGCAACTTCAACAAAAATATCATTCATTCCTCGACATTTTCTCCTCGAAGAATTTTCATTAATTTACTTAGTAAAGATTTAGTCTCAGCCGTCGTCTCACCTAAAAGACCAGCAATCTCCTGAGCAACTAACATCTGATTGGTAATAACCTGCTGCGCTTTTTCTAAGGTTTTTCCACGAATTTCCTCCATCATTTTTTCTTGGTCTTTTTGCTTAGTTAAATCAACAAACACCCCCATTAAAAGCCCTGACTTTTCTAAATAAAAAACCGAGAGTTTCACATAAACATTATTATATTGTGGATAATGGATTTCCTGATTGATCGCTTTTTTGGTTCTAAGCACTTCAACAAATATCGATGGATCTATAAATTCATCCAGCATCTTTCCAATCATTAAACGACCTTTGAGATCGAAGATTTGACGCAAGGCTGGATTCATATCAACAATTCTCAAGTTTTCATCTACCAAGATAATTCCATTGGGTGTTACGGCAATCAAGAAACTGGAAAAAGATTCAGCACGAGCTCTCATGTAGGGAATACACATTTCCGCCTCAGCTAATCCTTGATACACCGCAATAGCCTTTTCTCGACAGGTATTGTATCCACAAGCTCCGCAATTCAGTTGATCCTGCGGTGTGAATTTCCCTGTCAAAATTAATATTTTTCTCAATTCTTCTTCTGATGGCTGAGGTTGAGGAATTGGATGCGGGATAAATTCGCGCCGAAGTGAAGGAAGCTCAATTATTTTTTGGTCAGTTTCTGAATTAGCATCTTGCTGGGCAAATTCAATTATTTTTTTCCTTCTTTGATAGAGAGAAAGAGGCGATTTCAGGAGAGGACCATCGATACATCCTCCCTCACAACTCATCATTTCCACTATTTTTAAACCTTCTTTTTCTTTTTCAAAATTATCTAAAAAGCGCTGGCATCGTTCGATTCCAGTGATTACTACTGATTCCTTAGATAAAATTCCAGCATCCAGATCACCGGTTTTGAGTAAACCTCCTTCAACCGGAAAAGCCCTTGCCCACTGAATCGAGGTTAGATCATCACTTTCCAAGGGAAATTGATTTAGATTGATATTCTCCTGGATAAACCACTCTTTCAATTCATCAAAAGTTAGTGCTATATCGACTTCATCTGCAATCTCAGCTTCTTCTCTCTCAGCTTTTTTGGCTATACAGGGGCCAATAAAAACCACCCGGGGATGTTGACCTTCAAATTCTTTTTTGAGAAGACGAGCATGGGCAACCATTGGGGAAACTACCGGTGCTAAGTAAGATACATGCTGAGGATAATATTTATATATTAAAGCATTCACTGCCGGACAGGAACTAGTGATTATACTTTCTTTTCCTTCCTTTAGTAATTGAGCATGCTCCAAAGCAACTAATTCTGCAGCTTCAGCAGTTTCACGAACTACGGTAAAGCCTAATGACTTTAAGGCATTAAAAAGCTGGCCGGGATTTATATCGGAAAATGCTGCCACAAAAGAAGGAGCTAAACTAGCAATAACCATTTCTTTATTTTCAAAAAAACCTTTAACTATTCCAATATCGTTGCGGATAATTTTAGCATCTTGCGGACAGACTAAAACACACCGACCGTCTTTAATGCATCGTTCATCAATAATTTCAGCGTGTCCCATACTAAAACGAATAGCTTTGACGGGACAATGTCGTATACACTTATAACAATCTCGACAGCTGGTTTTAATCGTTGAAAGTATACTCAATCAGCTAATCCTCCCTAATCTTAACCATAACTTTTTCTTCAAAAATTCGTTGAAAATTGTCAGGTGTCACTCCAGTTTCTATTTCGTTATCAATGACAATGGTTACTCCCTCTTCGCTACATTTTCCTAAGCAAAAAGTACCCTTCAACTCAACCTGATCGCGCAGACTATTATTAATTATGGTTTCTTCACATTGGTGTATGATATCGTAAGCTCCCTTTAAATGGCATGAGCTTCCCACACAGATCGCAATTGTTACCATTCAAGTACTCCTATCCATTCTTTTCTTTTTTTGCATCTGTTCAACGATACTCTTCAAGATAGATATATTTTTATTTTCCCTTGATTTTAAGTAATTTTCTTGCAATAAAAGTGTTTTTATGCTTTTTTAAACGAGCTTATCATTATAGCATAATTTCTTTTTACATTTATTTAATTTTGAACATTTTCGTTCTTCAATGAGGAATTGGAAATATCCAAATTTCAGTTGGTTCGGGTAAGTTTGCTCGGGTTATTTCAATTTGGGTTTCCGAAAGGGTTTTCACTTTTAAAAAATGATGGGTAAAATCTTCAACAGGCTGAAGTTTAAATCGAAGCAATGGAGTCCAATAATGCATGGGAATGGCAATTCTTGGTTTCAATCTATCAACCAGGGTTTCGGCTTCGTACCCATTAATTGTGTAAATCCCTCCCACTGGAACCAACAGAAGATCCAGTGGTTTCCATACTTCAATTTCTTCCAAACTAGGCAGTACACCCATATCACCAGCATGAATTAATGATATTCCATCCATTTCCAACCGGTAAACAATGTTTTCACCTCGTTCTTTGCCCTTTTTTTGATCATGAAAGTTTGGAAAACCTCGAACTTGATAGCCATCACGGACATATATCCCCGTTTTTTGAATGATTTCTGGTTTGCCTTCAATAATTTGAACATTATTGTGATCATAGTGGGAATGGCTAATACAAACGGTGTTTGCCGTAATATGAAGAGGTACTGGATAACCGACGGTTTCGTCAAAGGGATCAAAAACTACTTTTTTACCACTTTTTGAAGTCACCATAAAAAAAGAATGACCAAACCATTGAATCTTCAAGGCTTTCACCTCCAACTTATTTTCCTTTCCTATCAAACCCAAAACGAAATAAACTAATTCCTGAGGTTTGACAGTAAGTTTTTTCTCATAATTAATTAAATCATTTAATATTTTATGACTGCTAAATTGTCAAATCCGATATAAAAATTGAATTGGTCTGATTGCTAAGTCGTTTCACTTTGCGCAGTATTTAAATTGTTAAATAATGATATTTCTACTTACTAATTACCATTTTTCACTATTTTTAAACTTTGTAACTTCTCATATAACTGGTTTTGTTCCGAAAGATAAAGATAGGCAATCTTATTCTGGAATAATGGATCATTTTGAATTTGAGGAAGACTCACTCGATCGAAATCAGGTGTACCGGGAAGTGGTGAATAGAGAGAAAGGCGAGGTTTTAATCCTAAATCGGCCACATAATCAATTGAGCATTCATAATCATTAACCTGCAAGCCCGGGAGGCCAAAAAGCAGATACACTTCAAGCTCATGAGGAGCATATCCAGCTTGAATAAAAGATTGAATAGCTTTTTCAAAAATGGGATTATTCACTTTGCTACCAGTTTTTTGTTGATGAATGGCATCCGAAAATTCAAGACTGATCCGGATAGTTTTAAAGTTACATTCCAGCATAAGTTCGGCAATTTCTTGGGTGACATATCGGGCATGGATAGAATTAGGAAGATGAAAACGAATAGGGAGATTTGCTTTTTTTAAAGCTTTAAGCAGGGGCAGGAAACTTTCTTCAGCCCGATAAAGCAGAGCATCGTCATAGAATGCCATGTCATGAACACCATAATTCTGATAATCATAGATAATTTCATGGAATACCTGTTCCCAGGGTCGTTGCCAAAATTTTGGATAATAGCGACCAGAAGCACAATAAGTGCAACGAAAAGGACAGCCAATAGAAGTAAGGATGACAGTATAATCAAGTTTTGAATAGAAATCAAAGGCTGGTTTTACAGAAAAAAATTGATGGTAGCTTTCAATCTCCTGCAACTCTTTTAAATCTGAACGAAGCTGTGTGATAACCTGTAATGGGTCGACCCCTTTAATGACTCGGTTAAACCCCCATTGACAAGCATGATCGTAACATAGGGTGGGATACCAACCACCAATGAATACTTGAGCTTTCTTCCAAAATTTACGAACCAAATTTAAAAAAGCAACCACACCGGGATACCAATAAGTCATAGCACCAGTAATGAATACCCATTCAGGAGGTTCTATCTCGCTCAATTGTTTTGTAACCATATCCCAGGGAAGTCCAAAGCGTGACCAAAAACGTGGGATTGACAAAAATTGAACCGGTTTGGGGATCTTTTCTCGATAATATCCTCCACACCCTAAATTTTGAAGCCACTTGGGTCCGGGGTTGTCGGGTCGAGGCATATGAGGATGATGACGATCCATACAATCGAGAAAGGATACCACATAACCAGAATTCTTTAGATGGGAAGCTAAATAAAGTAATCCCAATGGTTTCATCCA
>JAGPGC010000067.1 GCA_018056205.1 Candidatus Atribacteria bacterium
CCCTAACCCTCTCCCACCAAGGGGCGAGGGAAAAAAATAAATAAAAGAATGAAATAGTTCCTTCTCCCTGGATGGGAGAAGGTGAGGATGAGGGTGATATTTAAACTCATAACTGATTACTCATCACCCGTCACGGTATTTACAAGATAGGATTAAATTCAATAACTATGCTAAAATTTTAGAGAGTATTTTTTAAGGAGTTGTTTATGGCACGATATCTCATGTTTCAAGGAACTGGTTCTGGTGTTGGGAAAAGTCTAGTTACAGCAGGGTTTTGCCGGATATTTGCTCGCAAGGGGATAAGAGTGGCTCCTTTTAAAGCTCAAAATATGTCATTAAATTCAGGGGTCACCCCATTAGGTGAGGAAATAGGTCGGGCACAGATGTTGCAAGCTCGAGCGGCAATGGTTGATCCTGATTCCCGAATGAACCCAATTTTGCTAAAACCTCAGGGAGACTGTCAGAGCCAAGTGATCATCCGGGGTAAGGTATGGAAGACTTATGAAGCCTATGAGTATTATCAATATAAAAAATTTTTATGGGAGAAGATAATAGAAAGCCTGAATTCACTTGCTGAAGAGTATGATCTCATTTGTATTGAAGGAGCTGGTAGTCCAGCAGAGATAAATTTACGAGAACAGGACCTGGTCAATATGTCGGTAGCTCGATATGCGCGTATACCAGTATTTCTCATTGGTGATATTGAAAAAGGCGGGGTATTTGCACAACTTTATGGAACTTGGGCACTTTTGACTAAAGAGGAAAGAGAATTACTCTGTGGCTTTATTATTAATAAATTCAGAGGGAATTATACAATTTTAGAACCAGGATTGAAAGAAATTGAAAAATTAACTCAAATTCCAGTTTTAGGCGTTATTCCTTATTCTCGTTTTCAGCTTGACGACGAGGATAGTATGACAGTAAAAATTGAATCGACTCAAAAATCATTCAAAACTAGCGATATTAAAATTGGCATTATCCGTTTCCCCCATATTGCTAATTTCACTGATTTTGAACCATTAGACCATGAACCTGATGTGGAAACTCGATACATTTTCCCTGATGAAACGTTAAATAAGTTTGATATGATAATACTTCCCGGAAGTAAAAATACCATTAGAGATCTTCAATGGTTGAAACAATTTTGTTTTCAGGAACGGTTGGAGCAGTTTATATATCATGGAGGAGTGGTGTTGGGTGTTTGTGGTGGATATCAGATGTTGGGAGAATCCCTCATAGATCTTGATGGAAACGAAGATTACCAAGGTGAAATGGAAGGATTGGCGATCATTCCAATGAAAACCATTTTTGAGAAAGAAAAAACCCTTAGAATAATGCAGGGATTTGTAAAAAAAGCTGAGCAGGTTCCAGTGAAAGGTTATGAAATTCATCAGGGAAAAAGTTCTTTTTTTCAAGCTTACGAACCGTTATTTACATTTTTTTTAGGAAACAAAATTGAGCCTGAAGGGGTTGTAATCAACGATCAGGTATTTGGAACTTATCTGCATGGATTGTTTGATGATGGATCATTCCGAAGGTATTTTATAAATCAGCTTCGAAAGAGAAAAGGATTAAAAGCTATTTCAACGATTTCCTTATCTTGGCAGGAAATAATTGAAAAAGAACTTAACCGGTTGGCAGATTTACTTGAAACCTATATAGATGTTAAACGAGTAGAAAACCTGATCGAGAATCATTGATTCCTATACTATATAGGGGGAGTATATGTTACTCCGACGATTAGAAGACTGCGATGAATTCATAGCGAGCGATCTGACGAAACTACGAGAAATACTTCATCCGGATAAACTGGAAATTGATATACATTATAGCCTTGCCCACGCTACTCTTCCTCCAGGATGCATCTCTAAACCTCATTATCTCTATTCTTCTGAAGTTTATTTCATTTTATCTGGTAAAGGAATTATGCACATAAATAATCAAATTGAGCAGGTAGAGAAAGGTTATACTATCTATATTCCTCCCAAGTCTATACAATTTATTGAAAATCCCGGTAATCAAGACCTAGTATTTCTTTGTATTGTTGATCCGGCTTGGGCAAAAGAAGATGAAATTATACTTTAAAAAATCTAACTAAAAATCAATTAAGATTTATACTCTAACATACGACGGATACTTTTTTCAGCTTGCTGTTGAATCGACTCGGGTATAGTAATCTCTCCATAATCAAAACGGAGTGAATGAAGGATTTTTTCCGGGGTTATTTTCTTCATATCTGAACAAATAGCCCGAGTCGAAGCCGGGTAGAATTTTTTTTCTGGATTTTCTTTACGAAGACGATAGAGAATGCCAATCTCAGTTCCAATTACAAATTCATTTTCTTTAGATTGCTTGATAAATCGAGACATCCCTTCAGTTGACTGAACCTGGTCGGCCAAATCAATCACCTCGGGAAGACACTCGGGATGAACAACAACTAAAGCTCGAGGATGGAGTTTTTTTTGAAAATGGATATGTTCAGGAAGAATATTGGCATGAATTGGGCAATATCCATCCCAAATTATAAATTGACGACCGGTTTTTCTTGAAACATAGTTGGCTAAATTTTTATCAGGTATAAAAATTATTTCTTTAGCATCTTTTAAAGCATCAGTGATAATCTTTGTGGCGTTAGCTGAAGTACAACAGATATCACATTCAGCTTTCACTGCTGCGGTAGTATTTACATAAGCAAGTACTTGAGCTTCGGGGTTCTCTGATTTAAGTTTTTGAACTTCATGAGCGGTAATAGTATCTGCCATTGGACAACCAGCATTTTTTTCTGGAAGGAGTACGGTTTTATCTGGAGAAAGAATTTTCGCAGTTTCCGCCATAAATCGAACACCGCAAAAAACTATAACATCTGCTTTGGTTCGATGGGCTTCAATACTTAAACCTAAAGAATCACCTAAAAAATCTGCTAAGTCCTGGATATCGGGGGGTTGATAATTATGAACCAAAATAAGAGCATTTTTGGTTTTTTTTAATTCTTGGATTTGTTGGACTACTGTTTTCATTGTAAAACCTCCTTGATAATCCCTCCTCCAATTACAACTCCTTCTTGAGTGTACCACACCACTGATTGACCCGGGGTTATACTTTCTAATTTTTTGGTAAAAATAACTTTTATTTCATTGTTTATTGGTTCCAATGTACATTGATGTTCTTGCTGGGAATAGCGAATGAGAGCGAAAACTTCACCGTTAGGAATTTTATCAACTAATAAATTAACTTGAGTAGCAACCAGGGCTTGAGCTTGTAAATCTTTTTTTTCACCAACTACGATAGCATTTTGAGATGGATCGATATCGATAACATAAAGAGGGTGAGAACTACTAATTCCTAATCCCTTTCTTTGACCTATGGTATAAAAATAAATTCCACAATGTTGACCAAGTACTTTCCCCTGAATATTTATAATTGGACCTGAACGGTCAAGCTGAGAACGATTTTTGATGAAATTACCATAATTTCCCTGGGGAAGGAAGCAAATATCTTGACTTTCAGATTTTTCACTCATTGGCAGATCAAGTTGGCCAGAAAGAGATTTTACCTCTTCTTTTTTTAACTGAGCTAAGGGAAAAAGAATTCTATCGAGAGTTTCCCTACGGATATTGTATAAAAAATAGGTTTGATCTTTCGAGCGATCTCGAGGTTTTCTTAAAAAAAAATTGTTATCCTTGCAATCGATTTGAGCATAATGTCCCGTGGCAAAAAAGTCAAATCCATTTTTCATAGCTTTATCGAAAAGAAGTCCGAATTTAATCTGTCTATTACAAATTACACAAGGGTTGGGAGTTCTTCCTAACAAGTATTCCTTAATAAAAGGGTTTACTACTTCATTTTCAAACTCAGAACTTAAGTCAAGGGTTTGATGCGGAATTTCAAGAATTTCACACACCTTTTTAGCATCGTTTAAAGCAGATCCAGAACGTGGATCATGGGAAGAACCATGAACAACCTGAAAAGTCATGGTAACGCCGTAAACCTGATACCCTTGTTTCTTTAAAAGGAAAGCGGCAATAGAAGAGTCTATTCCCCCGCTCATAGCAATTAAGACTTTTTTTGAATTCAATTTAACTCCTCAAGATTTAGTTCTTCATTCATACTTCCAGAACGATATCCTTCTAAATCTAATGTTACCCAGCGGTAACCTAAAGACTTTAGTCCTTTGATTATTTGTTGGTGATAGTTATGAATTCGAGTGAGATCATTATTTTGAAGAGGGATTTCAATTCGAGCAACTGGGAAGTGATCTCTAACTCGTAATTGGCTAAAGCCAAATTCTAAAAGGAATAACTCGGCTTTTTCAATTCGTTGTAAATGTTCTGAAGAGATAACTGACCCAAAAGGAATGCGGGTTGCTAAGCAGGAGAAGGAAAGTTGATTCCAGGTGGGTAAGTTTTTTTCCTTGGATATTAAGCGAATTTCTTCTTTAGTAAAACCTGCTTCCAGGAGAGGGCTTTTAATTCCCATTTCTTGGATTGCTTTTTTCCCAGGACGGAAATCTGATAAATCATCAATATTTGAGCCTTCTACAATTGATTGATATCTCTTCTGATGGGCAATTACTTGTATGGTTTCAAAGAGTAATTTTTTACAAAAATAACAGCGATTTGGTTCATTTTGAATAATTGCAAGATTTTGAAGAAGATCTACCTCCTCGATTATAAGTGGAAGATTCAATTGATTAGCATTCCGGAGAGCAAAATCCTTTTCTCTTTTCGATAAAAATGGTGTATCAATTAAAATACCACAAGTTTTGTCTCTTAAGGCTTCATAACTGGCAAATAAGAGAAAGGTGCTGTCAACTCCACCTGAATAGGCAACAAGACAACTCTTTAGACTATTCAAGATTTGTAACAATTTATTATATTTTTTCTTTAATTCTTTGTTCATAACTTTCCTTACCAAACTGATAAGTACCGTTCTCCAGTATCAGGGAAAATAACCACGATTAATTTCCCTTGGTTTTCTTCACGGTGAGCTAATTGAAGGGCTGCCCAACCAGCTGCACCGCTTGAAATGCCTACATGGATACCCTCGGTTTGAGCAAGGCATTTTGCAATAGCAAAGGCGTCTTCATCCTCGACTGGGATGATTTCATCAATTAACTCCTGACGAAGAATCTCAGGAATAAATCCCGCTCCAATACCCTGAATTTGATGAGGTCCTGGGGATCCTCCTGATAAAACCGGAGATTTTTTTGGTTCAACGGCAACCACTTTCAAAGACGGTTTACGTGTTTTTAACACTTCTGAGGTTCCAGTGATAGTTCCTCCTGATCCAACTCCACAGACCAAAATGTCAATAGTTCCATCGGTGTCAGTCCAGATCTCTTCTGCGGTAGTTTCTCGGTGAATTTTTGGGTTAGCAGGGTTTTTAAATTGCATGGGCATAAAAGATTTGGTATTCTCTCGAGCTAATTCTTCAGCTTTTTTTATTGCCCCAAGCATTCCTTCTGATGATGAGGTGAGGACCAGTTCAGCGCCAAACCAGGAAAGAATTTTCCTTCTTTCGATAGACACGCTCTCTGGCATGGTGAGAATTAACTTATATCCACGTTGAGCGCAGACAAAAGCTAAAGCTATACCAGTGTTGCCACTAGTTGGTTCAATTATTAAGGTATCTTTATCTATAGATCCATTTTTTTCAGCTTCTGTTATCATAGAAACTCCAATGCGATCTTTCACACTTCCGCAAGGGTTCAAGTATTCTAATTTGGCAGCCACTTTCCCAGGGAGATTAACACTTAATTTAGAAAGGTACACTAATGGAGTATTACCTATAAGCTGAGTAATATTTTGGGCAATTTTCATAATAACCTTCCTTTCAAAAAATTAATAACCTTACCATTATGTTACCATTCTATATTTTAATTGATAAACTTGAATTATTTTGGTGATGTTTTTTCTATTTTTTGATGTGTTAATTTGATGGGGGAATTTTCAATCCGATATTTCTCTATTTCGTCGATTGATAAGGGCTTAGGTTGAATCATTTTTGGTGTTGAATAGCTTTGGTGTTGAATTTTAATGAAGAACGGTTCGATAAAGGAGGAAGAATAGAAAGCAATAATATTGGCGGAAAGCTGTTCGGTATAGTGGTCAATTATTCCCTTACCTAAACCGGTTGGTCCTTTACTATGGGAAGGGGTAAAAATATAATCGCCGGGTTGAGCTTGGTTAAGTAACGCTAAATTATCCTTTTCATTACGACCAACTAGGAGTTTGTATTGATGGTTAAGTCGGAAATATCTCCCCAATTTTAAGGATTCAACATTTTCCATAGTAAGCTCATCATGTACTAGTAAATCGTAGACTCGACGAGCAAAAATCGGATCGGTAAGCAGACAACCACCGGCTGGGGTTGGATAATCGTGGATTCCCATTTTTTGAGCCAGAGCAAACTGAGG
>JAGPGC010000068.1 GCA_018056205.1 Candidatus Atribacteria bacterium
GAAAGCGATCCTCAAAACTGGTATTCAGCAATATTCATTGAATAACTTAAGGGTAGGCGATAGAATGAAGAATAGTTTTATAAAACTCAATACAATCTTTTTTACTGAGAACTATTAATATGGGATGAGAGATACGAGAGGTTCAAAATGAACGGGATTTAAAGAGGTTTGTTCGTTATCCTCTTCAGCTTTACCGAAATCATCCATACTTTGTTCCGCCTTTAATTTCAGATGAAATAGAAATATTTTCTCCATCAAAAAATCCCGCTTACGAGAACTGTGAAACCAAATTGTTTATGGTTTATTACAATAATTCATGTGTTGGACGCATTGCTGGTATCATTAGCCATATTGCTAATGAAAAATATCTGGAAAAAAATCTGCGTTTTGGGTGGTTTGATACCATCAATCAGGAAAAAAGTGCGAAATTACTATTTTCTGCAGTAGAATCTTGGGGAAAAGAACGAGGGATGACAACCTGCACTGGTCCGCAAGGATTTACTGATTTGGATCCAACTGGGATGCTCATTGAAGGATTTGAAGAATTAGGGACCATGGCAACTCGATATAATGACCCCTATTATCCTGAGTTGATAGAAAAATGTGGGTATAAAAAACTCATTGATGCCTTGGAATTCCAAACCAAGGTTCCAGACCAAAAAGACATTCCTGAGAGTCTCGTCAAATCAGCTGAATGGGTAAAAAAACGTTATAACTATCGTATTTTAGAATTTAAAAATAAACGGGAGGCACTTCAAAGAGGAATGGAATTGATTAATCTCGTTGATGAATCTTATGCTGAATTATATGGGACAGTTCCTCTAACCGAAAAACAAAAAAACTATTACGTAAAAAAATATCTCCCATATATCCAGACTCATTTCATGAAGGCGGTTACGGATGAGAAGGATACCTTAATAGGTTTTCTTATCACCATGCCTAGTCTTTCCCGAGCGCTTCAAAAAGCCCGAGGAAGGCTTTTTCCCCTGGGGTTCTGGTATTTGTTAAAAGCTTTAAAGACTTACCAAGTTATGGATTTTTATTTAGTTGGAGTTAAGAAAGAATACCGGAATAAAGGAGTTGACATTCTCATGGTTTATGAGATTACCAAAACCGCCACTGAGTATGGATTTTCCTATAGCGAGTCCAATCCTGAGCTTGAAACCAACAAAAAAATCCAAAACGAGTGGAAGTTATTTAAACCAAGGCAGCATAAACGAAGAAGAATCTATTATAAACAGATTTAATGTGGAAACGAAAGGAAATCAATTCAAGGATTTATTTTTCTCTCAATAAATTCTTTAAGCGCTACCGCATTATTGAGGGTTTCACTTTTTGCTGAATAAAGGAGGGTAACCGTCTCCTGTTCTGATCGCTTTTGGATAATCTCAATCATGTCATTTTTGGTTGCCAATTCTTTGAAATACCTTTGTTTAAATTCATCCCAATTTTCTAATTGGTGATTAAACCATTTTCTGAGGCTATCGCTAGGTGCGATATCCCGCAACCAAAGATCGATACGGGCTTTTTCTTTAGTCATTCCCCTTGGCCAGAGACGATCTACTAAAATTCGGAAACCATCCCTCAATTCCGCTGGTTCATAAATTCTTTTTATGTAAATCATTACGAATTTCCTCCAGAAATGCTCAACTTAAGTATGATTATAATATCCTTTACATTTATTTTGAACAAGAAGATTATTTTCTCATGCTGTTTTTAGCAAGTGTTGATGTATGATGGATGAGAACCAACCCTCAGAGAAAGAGGGGGGAGAGGGGAAGAAAATGATCTTCCTCCGATTTTGTAGATGAAAAAAGAGAATGAAATTTTGATTGCTATAAATATGGTACCCATAAAAAGCAGTTTGGATATTTTCGCAGGAAAATATACAATAATGGAATAAAAAAAAAGAAAAGAAGTTCAATATTAGGACTATTTATAATTCCATATTTTTAAATCAAGGATTGGGTAAGGGGATTTATTAACCATGAAAAAGTATTTAATTCTAATAGGGTTGGGAATTATTGTTTTAGTTAGTTTCTTTTATCTGCAATATCGTCCTCTTCAAGTCAAAGGATATATGGTAACCAAAAAAGATATTACCGAAACCATTGTCGCAACTGGAAGAGTAGATTTGGGAAATCGGATTAATATGGCTTTACAGGTGGGTGGTATCATTGACCAAATCTATGTTCAAGAAGGGCAACAGGTAACAATCGGAGAACCACTGATTGAATTAAAAGACTCGGCGGAAAAAAATCGTGTAGAGTTAGCGAGAATCAATTACGATCTTGCCTTGGCTAATATGAAATCGAAGGAAAATGAAGTCATTGCGTCAGCTCGAGAGCAACACAATCAAGCTAAAATTAATTCCCAAGCACTTTACGATCGTTATTTAAAGCTCTATTCTTTGGTTTCGATTGGCGGTTCTTCACAGAATGATGTCAATAATGCTCGGAATGAATGGGAACTTGCTATTTCCAAGGAGTCATCTGCCAAAGCTCAACTGGACAGTTTATTATCGGGAGGAGCAGCAAGCGATGAAGCTAAAGCCCGAATTGAATTGGCACGGTTGCAAATACGTGAAGCTGAAATTGATCTTGAGCAAAAAATCCTTCTTTCACCAATCGATGCGATTGTCTATTCTATTCCAAAAAACAAAGGAGAATATGTCAATCCCGGAGAAACTGCTATCTCGATTGGTTCGGCCATGGGATTCGTGGTTGCTGATATCGATGAAAAAGAATATGAAAAGATCAAGACTGGCTTAGACGTATATTTATCCAGTCAAGCCGATCCTAATCGCACTTTTAAAGGAAAAATTGATCAAGTATCACCCAGTGTCAATCCCCAAAAGGGGACTATCGAAGTCCGGGTTCGTTTAGATGAAGAAAATATTAACCTCAAGCCAGATGCTACAATGACGGTTGAAGTTATTATTAAAGAAACCAAGGGGGCTCTTGTATTTCCTCGTTCTTTTTTGGTGGAAAAGCTGGATGAGCAGTATGTTTGGATTGATAACCAGGGCAATGCAAAGCAACTGGAAGTAACCAATCCAACGTTTATCGGGGATTATATTATTGTCGAAAATCTTCTTGAAGAAACCGTGCTTATCGAGCCGGGCAATTTTCGCGAAGGAAGAAAAATTCAAGTTGAAATGCTGACTAACCAGTAATTTAAAAGATTTTATAACAGTTTGAATCTTTAAGTTTATATACAGGTTGAGGTGTTGTTTCGGTGTTCAGTTTTGAATCGATGGTTGCCTGGCGTTTCCTCAAAGAATCCCGCTCGCAAACCATTCTTATTTTACTTGGAATTATTATTGGTGTATCAGTGCAGATATTTCTATCTTCATTGATATCTGGTTTACAACAGAACTTGATTGAACAGACGGTGGGAGATTCGCCACATATATTATTAAAAGCCCAAGAAAATAGTCCGCAATCTATTCTCCAAAAAGGGAATCAATCGTTGGTTATTCCAATTATTGCAGCAGCAAAAAAGGATGCTTTCATTCTTTCTTATCAGCCTATATTAAAAAAATTGGATACCTTTCCCGATTTAAAGGTTGTTTCTCCTCTGGTTGAAGGATCAGGTTTTATTACCAAAGCTAAAGTAAGCCGTCCAGTTGTGGTTAAAGGAATTTTTCTCGATCGTGCTGATGGCATTTATAAAATTATTCAGCGAGTGAATACCGGAAAAGCGGTTTTGGGAGGAACCGGGGTGTTGATTGGGAGGGGTTTAGCTGAAGACCTCAAAATTGAAACCGGTAGTATCATTGAAATTCGAACCTCTGAAGGAAACTCAGGAGCCTTTGCTGTCAATGGGATTTTTGATTTTGAAAATGCAGCTATAAATAGTTCCTGGATTTTTATGGATATTTTTCGCTCCCAAGCATTATTTGATCTTAATGGAGCGATATCTCGAATTGAAATGCAAATCGAACAAGTATTCCAATCGGAAAACATTGCTCAAAAAATTAAAAAAGATATTCCTGATTTCCTCGTTGAGACCTGGCAATCAAACAACCGCCAACTTTTAAGTGCCTTACAAAGTCAAAGCGCCTCTTCCTATATGATTCAATTCTTTGTTTTATTGGCGGTAACTTTAGGAATCGCCAGTGTTTTAGCCATAGCAGCAGTTCAGAAATCACGAGAAATTGGAATATTAAAAGCCATAGGGACTCGAACCAATAGCGCCAGCCGGATTTTTCTTATTCAAGGAGCGGTTTTAGGGTTGAGCGGTTCTATTATGGGAAGTTTGGTTGGAGTGGGTTTAATTAAAATGTTTCAAATCGCTTCACAATCGGGAGGTGCACTTTCTTTTAGTATCCGGGTTGAGCCCCAAACTGCTCTAACCTTGATTGTTATTTCAACCATTGCCAGTATTGGTGCAGCACTTTTCCCAGCTCGGAAAGCTGCTTCCTTGGTTCCAATTGAGGTGATTCGGAATGGATAATATCTTGGTGAGTCTGGATTCGGTGAATAAAGTTTATGGTGATGAGGTGAAAACCCAGGTTCTTTTTGATGTTTCTCTTGAAATTCCCCAAGGCCAGTTTTTAGCGCTTATTGGCCCTTCAGGATCGGGTAAAAGTACCTTATTAAACATACTCGGGGCTCTTGATCGCCCATCGAGCGGCACCATCCTGATCAATCAACAGAATTTGGGTCAACTCAATGAAAACCAATTAGCTGATTTTAGGAATAAATTTTTAGGTTTCATTTTCCAGTTTCACTATCTACTTCCCGAATTTACCACAATTGAAAATGTTTTGTTACCCTATTGGATTGGGAAAGGGAAACCGAATCGCCAAATATTTAATGAAGCTCAAAGATTAATTGAGCGAGTAGGATTGGCTAACCAAATTAATAAACGGATTAACCTTCTTTCTGGTGGTCAGCAGCAGCGGGTCGCTATTGCCCGGGCACTCTTAAACCGACCACAGCTTATTTTAGCTGATGAACCAACCGGAGCTTTGGATACCAAGTCGGGAGAACAAGTATTAGATCTTATGCAGGAAATCAATGGTGAAAATAACACCACTTTTATCGTGGTGACTCATGATCGAAATGTTGCCCTGCGGGCGGGAAGAATCATCGAACTTATCGATGGTCGGATTTGTAAAGACTTCTTTCCGCAAGTAGTAGGGAAAGAAAAATCAATAGAAATCTTAGAATCCCATGCTTGCGTGTGGGATGATCCGACTCAAAATTGAATTAGGGAGTAAAAAACCCTTGGTTACAAAACGAAAATCATCATAGACAGTTTCAGTTTTAGGAAGAATCCGAGTAATGATTACTGATTGTCCAAAGAAATTATACAAAATATCCTCAGTTTGGGAAAATATTTTTTCCGAAATCATCATTTGAGCTTCTTGATGCCCAAGAATCAGAGGGAGAAATTTTTCCTAGTTTACAATCCTTGGCTCAAGGTCTTCTTGAGAAATAAATGGCTTCAGAATATCAAGGATATTGTCGATTTCAAGCGTATAAAATAATTTCGGTACTCTTTAGGAAAATTGAATCTTTACTAATTGGGGTGCCAGAAGATTTTCGGCAGTTTCAGGGGTGATGAAATAGAACATATCCAAAATAGTACCAGTAGGTTTTAAAATTCCTGTTACCCTCATGGTAGGAATACCGAAAAAATTCACGATTTTATCGCCTGGTTTTTGAAAAGGGTTTTCGCTTATCATCATTTTTGCTTCATCAGCGCCTAAAACCATTTCATCTGTTTCCGGTGGAAATATTCCTTTATGAATAATCAACATTGGATTCATCAACGAATCAGCAGAAAAGAATAATTTCGGTGTTCCGCCAGGGGAAAAAGCCATCCAGGTTTCACCCGTCTCGATTGATCGTTCAATATTATGATTCATTTCCGGTGGTAATTGTTCCATCATATTTCCCATGGTATTGCTAAATCGAGCAAATATCATAAACATATAAGTGAATAAAAGAATCATGATAATTGGAGCAACCATGGAAAGGTAATTTCGTTTTCGAGGCCGAAAAGTTCTGAGTAATAATGAATTAGTGACCACTGATATCGAACTCAAAGCCATGGCTAAACCGGCCAATTCAGGATTCAAGAGAAGTCCAAAAGATGCAAAAACCCGGGCAGCAATGGGTATTCCGATTAAGTTATAGAAAAGGGAGAAAAAAAGATTCTGTTTTATTTTTCCCATAGTTTCTTCTGAAAGTTCCAAAGTGGTGACCACATCATTGAGGTCATTTTTCACTAATATTATATCGCCGGTTTCCAGGGTAACATCAGTACCAGATCCCATGGCTATACCAAGATCAGCTTGGGCAAGAGCTGGGGCATCGTTTATTCCATCACCCACCATGGCAAC
>JAGPGC010000070.1 GCA_018056205.1 Candidatus Atribacteria bacterium
AGTTCCTTCTCTTATTCGCCTGGAATGACTAAGCATACAAGCCCATAATCCTTGATGATGATGAAGAAAAAGTAGCTCAACTTTCCCTCCACTTGGATTCTTTTTGGTATAAAAACGCGCTGGTATAACCCGGCTATCATTGACTACTAAAAGGTCTCCCGGCTTTAAATAACAACCTAATTCAAAAAACATCCGGTGTTCGATTAACTGAGACTGACTATCGATAACCATTAATCGACAATGATCACGAGGAAAAGCCGGTTGCTGAGCAATGAGTTCTTCAGGAAGATAAAAATCAAAATCATCAGTTAGAATCATTTAAAGCGAGCCCTTTTTATTTCACATCCAGGAAAATAATGAAACAATATTTCCTGATAAGAATATCCTTCCATTGCCATCCCCCGAGCTCCCCATTGAGAGAGTCCAACCCCATGTCCGTAACCTCGCCCCTGTAGCAAGTAAATAACCTCAGTATTATAAGTTGATGTAGAATTATCATGAATCTTAAGAATTTCTTTTTCTTCAAAATCTTCTTCAGGGTTAGAAAGGGAAGGCTTATTTGGTTGATTTGATTGTGATTTTTGCCTTTCTTGTTCGCGAAGGCTCAGGAAAACTATAATATCATCAAGATTCCAGTCTTTGTCTAACATTTCCCGATATTCGGGTTCCTCTTCACTATCAGCTGGGTTTGCAGAAATGGTAGGAGTAGGTGGCGGAGTTACTTTTGGTTTCGGTGTTGGTCTGGATATAATATTTCGGCTTGTGAGGGGAATGAGTTTAAAAAAGGTACTGGGAAGCCTTTCATAACCCAAGGCTTCACGAACTTTGCTGGCTGGAATTTGATATTTCTTCAAGGTAGTTTGAATTTGAAATTCGCTTACCCTTTGGTTTCCGGAATTAGGCTGTACTTGGACATCAATAATATTCCCTTGAATAAAACCTGCTTTTTGTAAGGCTAAAGTCAATTCTGAAGAACTTATTTCCACTTCCCATTGAGCGTGAGGAGAATCACTTTCCCAGGGTGAATCGACACTTACCAAATAGGGAACATTTTTACCCCAGACATTTAAGGCTGAATCAGTACAACCACCACTCTCGGAGTGAAAACAAACTCCTGCTGGTTGGTTTTGATAGGTAAGGATCAAATCCTTAATAGAATCCACCAATTTATTGGTAATAGAATCTTCTGCATTAATTCCTCCATAAACCTGGCAGTGTGATGAAGCACAAAAATCATAACCTTGATCTTGGTGTCGAGCGATATTTTTTACCGCATAGGTACGAGCAGTTATTATTTGAGCTTTTATGGCCTCTTCAGGCCAATGAGGATTTATTTCCTTTTTTATGGTTCCCCGAATATAATCATCTAAATAAACATGATTGATGACCATCAGGTTTCCGTTTTCATTTTTGATAGTTAAAGAACCCCGATAGGGGCGATTGTTCACTAAGATAAAACCCTTACCCTGGGTTGTTATCCGCATTGAAGAAGAAAGGAGTTGCTTTTTTTCCCAAACAACTTTTTTTCCACTTGAAATAAAAGTTAATTGTTCCTGAGCTGATATTGAATAAACTTTTTTATCAATTTGAACTTTTAAACCAGCAGTTGAAGAAATTACAACTTCCGATTTTCCATTGATAATACAAACCGTAACTCTTAGATCACTTTTAGCCTGAACAGCTGCCATAAATGAAAAAAATAGAAAAAACAAGAACGTCCATAATATTATTTTTTGGGATGTATGTTTCATATTTACCGTCTAAAAATTGAGAAAATGAGGGTTAAAATAATACTAATGATAATGCAGGTTACCCAGGGAAAATAAAAGGTAACATTTCCTCTTTTCACGATAATGTCGCCTGGTAGCCTCCCTAAACGCTGAAGAAATGGTATTTTGGGAAAAAATATCATCACCAGGCCGATTATCACCAATATGACTCCAATCATTAAGATGGTTTTTGCCCAAAAAGATATTTCCATAAACGTTTCTTTTCTCCTTCCCACAAACTGAATAAACAGCCACAATATTTTTGTCGATAAAGATTCATTTCAATTGAGTAATCTTTACTATTTCGATAAAAAGATTGGAAGTTCCTTTTTAAAAAAACCATACCGTTATCATCGGCTATTTGTTCACCAATTAGAAAAATGTTTTCTTTATTCTGAAAGGGACTAATAGTAAGGGTAGTAGTAAAGTATTGAAATGAGTTTGTCTTTCCCCATTCCGCTACTTTTTGTAATCGTAGACGGTAACAACCATTACAACGATTTGATTCGGAAACAATTGTTTGAAAATAATCACCAGGTCGATAGGGAAAAGGGGTTAAGCCTTTCTGACCAGAAATTTCTATATATCGGTAAAAATTTTCCTCTCTCCTGCAATATTCATCATAGGGATGAATATTGGGATTGTAAAAAAGAAAGGTGATATCCCATCCCTCTTTTTCAAGAGTTTCATAAACTCCTGCTGCACATGGTCCACAACAAGTATGGAGGAGAAGTTTAGGCTTACTCATAGCAACTTTTTTCCCTTAATGTATTGATGCCCTTGAGGAGTAATCATCCTTCCTCGGGGGGTACGAATCAATAATCCAACTTTAATCAAGAAGGGTTCATAGACTTCTTCTACAGTGGCGGCATCTTCACCTAACATCATTGCCAGGTTATTAATACCTACTGGTCCTCCATGGTAATGCTCTAATAATATTTTTAATAAATTTCGATCCATACTATTGAGTCCCATATCATCAATTTCGAGACATTCCAAGGCTTCTTTAACTATCTCTTTATTAATCGCCGATTTCCCATAAAATTGGGCAAAATCCCTAACTCTTTTTAAAATTCGGTTAGCTATCCGTGGTGTTCCCCGAGATCTCCGAGCTATTTCACTAGAAGCATCCTGATCTATCGGAACGTTCATAACTACTGCTGAACGAAGAACAATAGCGGATAAATCATTTTGGTTATAAAAATCAAGTTTTTCAATAATGCCAAAACGATTTCGCAGTGGGGCACTCAGCAGACTGATACGGGTAGTTGCTCCTATTAAGGTGAAGGAGGGTAAATTTATCCTCACACTTCTTGCTCCTGGTCCTTTACCAATTAAAATATCCAGAGCGAAATCTTCCATGGCACTATAAAGGATTTCCTCACAAACCCGGGGCAGCCGATGAACTTCATCAATAAATAAAATATCTCCATCTGATATGGTTGTTAAAATTGAAGCAACATCTCCTGAACGAGTTAAGCTAGGACCTGATAAATACCGGATATCAGCGTTCATTTCGTTGGCTATAATCGATGCCAGGGTGGTTTTGCCTAAACCAGGGGGGCCATAAAGAATGACATGGTCTAAGGATTCATCTCGAGCTAATGAGGCTTGAATGAAAACATTGAGATTTGCTCTCACTTTATCTTGCCCAATAAATTCACTTAGCCTTTTGGGACGCAAAGAAATATCATCATCACCATCCCTTAATAAAGGGATGAAATCATTTGGTTTTGAGGCATCGTTCATTTCAAGCCACCTATTTTACTTAACGCTTTTTTTAAAAGAACTTCAGTTTCGTCGAATAAATCTTGATTTTCTTGCCAAAGTATGTTCAAAACTCCTTCAATTTCACCAGTAGTATATCCCAAACCCGATAAGGCAGTTTTAACCTCTCTCCAAGTTTTAGTTATCTTTGGTGCTGTGGTTGTTGATATGAAGTCAAGCTTGCCCAAACGAGGTTTTAATTCCAATAGAAGTCGTTTAACCGTTTTTGAAGAAAGATTAATTCGAGAAGAGAGATAATCGACATTTTCAGCTAATACGAGGTCGGTAAATTCTTTCCAGTTTATTCGGGAAAGAATTTTAAGAGCAGTTTTATGACCGATCCCTTTCACTCCGCAAATTAAATCAAAAGTTTCTCGTTCTTTAGGATCTTCAAATCCATAATAAAAAAACTCGCCATCTTCTCGAAAGAAAAATCGAATATAAAGTTTTTTTTGTTCACCTATTTTCCCGGGAGAAACAAAAGGAGTAACTTTTACCCGATAACCAAACCAATCGGTTTCAAGAATCCATTCATCATTTTCAATCGCCGCAAGCGTTCCTCGAATTGAATCAAACATAGGAATAATTGGTTTCAGATTGGAAAACATGGCAAATAGCAACAGCTAAAGCATCGGCAACATCGTCAGAAGTTAATGTTTTTTTTTGAAGATTGAGTATAGTTTCTACCATATAAATAACCTGCTCCTTTTTTGCTCTTCCGTAGCCAACCACCGACTGTTTCACTTGGAGGGGAGTATATTCAAAAACTGGGATAGATTGCATGGCTGCGTTTAATAAAATCACCCCTCTAGCTTCACCAACAGAAATAGCAGTTTTGGAATTTTTATTAAAAAAAATCTCCTCAACTACTAATGCATAAGGATGGTAATTATTTATTAATTGATCAATTTCTTGGAAAATAATAAACAATCTTTCAGCAAGCGAAATTTCTTTTTGGGTAGCGATTGTTCCATATTTAATAGCTTTGACTTTTCCATCTTCCTTATTTTTACAGATAATCCCGTATCCAGTAGTTGCCGTGCCCGGATCGACTCCTAAAACTATTTTTTCCTGAGATGACATCAGGATTTACTGCTCCATCGACTCAAGTAACTCATCAGAAATTTCAAAATTTGAAAAGACTTCTTGGACATCATCCAACTCCTCCAAACCGTCAATTAGGTTTAGGGTTTGCTGGGCTTGTTTACCCTCCAGATGAACCGTGGTTTTTGGTATCATGGTAATTTCGGCATTGGTATAAACCATTTTATTTTCATCAATAATGGCTTTAATTCGATCGAAGTCTCCTGGTGCAGTAATAATATCAATATTAGTATCAGAGGTTTGAATATCCTCGGCACCAGCTTCGATAGCAATCATAGTTAATTCATCTTCATCAACAGTTCCTTTATCAAAGGAAATTAAACCTTTTCTTTCAAATATCCAAGAAACCGAACCATTCTCTCCTAAGTTTCCACCTAATTTACTAAATAAATGTCTTACTTCGGCTGTGGTTCGATTCCGATTATCGGTAGTTGCATCAACTAGTACTGCCACTCCGCCTGGTCCATATCCTTCATAAGTTACTTCTTCGATGGTTACCCCTTCTAATTCTCCGATCCCTTTTTTAATCGCTTTCTCAATATTTTCAGCAGGCATATTGATTTCACGTGCTTTTAATATTGCATCTCTGAGCCGTGGATTATTATCCGGGTTTCCGCCTCCCTGTCTCGCCGCTACCGTAATCAATCGGATTAATTTACTAAAAGCTTTCCCACGAGCTGCATCAGTTTTTCCTTTTTTATGTTTAATTGACGCCCACTTTGAATGTCCAGACATAGGTTTCCCCCTTCGTATAAAGTCTAAATATATTTTACCATATATGTTTCTTGTTGTCCTATACTGTAAATAAAGTGATGGTAAACAGTGATGAGTAAAAAATGCTGTCATCCTGAGCCCTCGCTTTTTGAGGGCGTGAGGATCTCATCCTTTCATCTTCTTGTTTAAGGAATATCCTTAAAAAATGGGATTCTCACGTCGCAAAATACGCTCCTCAGAATGACGGATTATGGTAAGTATTTTCATTTTCATGTGTTGCTGCCCAACAACATGAGAGTTTATCCTAAAAATATAGTTATGAGCAATAGTTTATTCACAAAAATAGGGCTGAAGAACATCTCTCCAGCCCTATTTGATCCTTCATCTTAGTCTCCCGGCAGCGTCCTACTTTCCCACCCAGCTGCCCAGGCAGTATCATCGGCGTTGGAGGGCTTAACTTCCGGGTTCGGAATGGTACCGGGTGTGACCCCTCCGCTATGGCCACCGGGAAAAGTGCTAAAATCTGTCAGGAATACTCTTAGGTTAAGTGAAGGAGTTTTAAAAAGCGATGCGGTCAAGTCCTCGACCGATTAGTACTCCTCAGCTCAAGATGTTACCATCCTTACACTTGGAGCCTATCAACCGGGTCATCTACCCGGGGTCTTACCTGGTTACCCAGTGGGATATCTTATCTTGGGGTGGGCTTCGCGCTTAGATGCTTTCAGCGCTTCTCCCTTCCGAACACAGCTACCCAGCGATGCCCCTGGCAGGACAACTGGAACACTGGAGGTTCGTCCATCCCGGTCCTCTCGTACTAGGGACAGCTCCCCGCAAATATCCTCCGCCCACGACAGATAGGGACCGAACTGTCTCACGACGTTCTAAACCCAGCTCACGTACCGCTTTAATGGGCGAACAGCCCAACCCTTGGGACCTACTTCAGCCCCAGGATGCGACGAGCCGACATCG
>JAGPGC010000069.1 GCA_018056205.1 Candidatus Atribacteria bacterium
TAAAAGAAATGCATAAACAATTTAACTCCATAGAAAAATACCAGAAATTAATTGAAAATTTCCACCGGCATCATATCATGGTAGTTGGTTCTTTTGTTTTTGGTTTTGATAATGATGAGCCATCAGTATTTGATGATACCCTAAAATTTATTGAAAAAACCAAAATAGACTTTGCTACCTTTAACATTTTGACTCCTTTACCGGGAACCGAAGTTTTCAATAAATTAAAAGATGCTAATCGGATTTTTTCTTACAATTGGACAAATTATGATTTTTCGCATGTGGTATATCAACCAGCTAAAATGACTCCCCAAGAACTTCAATTTGGTCATAATGAGTTGTATCGAAAATTTTATATCATACCAAAAATTATGAAACGGGCTCTTTGGAATTGGAGATACCTCGGTTACTTTCTTCCCGCCAGTATCTATTATAACTGGGTATCAAGAAATCCCCACCGATTACCTAATTTAAATGATTAAGTCAGTTTTATTTGATCTTGATGGTACATTAATTTTTGCTGAAAAAGCGATTATCAAGGGAATCCAAAAATGTTTTGAGCTGCAAAATCTGTGTCCTCCTAAAGAAGAAGAGATTAAGGAGACAATTGGACTTGCTATGGTCGATTCTTTTTCGGTCTTAAAGTTTCCCAATCCCGAAGAGGGTGCTAACTTATATCGTAATTTTTTTTTGGAACAACCAGAGGATATAACCATTAATTCAGAATCCATTGAGCTTTTGGATATATTAGTAAAAAGAAATATACTGATTGGGATAGTTACTAACCGACGATTGGCAAAAAGACTAGTCAGTAAGCTTCCATTTCCGGTATCATTTGATATTATTGTTGATCTTTCTTTAGATATCCAACCCAAACCGTCATCAGAAGGCATTTTATATGCCATGAGCCAGTTGAATGTTACTCCAAGAGAAGTCATATATGTCGGTGATACCCATTATGATATAATCGCCGGGAAATCAGCAGGAATTGGAGTTATTGGGTATACCAAAGGAATTCATGGAAGGGATATTCTCAAGGAATACCATCCCGATTGGATAATAGATTCGCTCGAAGAGATTCTTTTGATTCTTGATAATGAAAATAAGGGTTACAACTCATAATAAAAATGCCTAATCGGTATTAGAGAAAATAGGCAAATTTAATAAATTTTTTCATATTCTATTCTGTCGTTCTGAAGAGCAGAACAGCCTAAGATGTAAAGATCGAGTGGGAAAGCAGAAAAACCAGGAATGGGAGAAAGTGAGGATGAGGGTGGCATTTAAACTCAGCACTGTTCACTCATCACTCATCATTGTATTTTTCAGGGTAGACTTGACAAACATGTTATATTAATCGGAGGGTGTTTTGGATAAATGAAAGCACTATTAGCTTTGGAAGATGGTCGTTGTTTTTGGGGGCACTCTTTTGGATCAACTGGAGAAGCTTTTGGTGAAATTGTTTTTAACACCAGCATGACCGGTTATCAAGAAATACTCACCGATCCTTCATATTATGGCCAAATTGTTACTATGACTTACCCTTTAATGGGCAACTATGGTTTAAACTCGGAAGATATTGAGTCCTCTGAACCTCGGTTAGAAGCTTTCATTGTGAGAGAAAAAAGTTCACTATTTAGTAATTGGAGAGCTGAAGAAGGTTTGGTGGAATACTTAATCCGCTACCGAATTATTGGAATGGAACGGATTGATACCCGAGCCATCACCCGTCACATCCGGGAAAAGGGAGCCTTGAAAGCAGTTCTTTCAACTGAAGATCTCAATACTGATTCTCTCGTTCAAAAAGCCATCCAAGGGCCACCCTTAATGGGTGTTGATCTAGCTAAAGAAGTTACCACTGAGGAACCTTATTTTTGGCAATCAGAAGGAAAGTATACTATCGCGGTGATAGATTATGGTGTTAAGTACAATATATTAAGGCAATTAGCTTCTCGAGGATGCCAAGTGAAGGTTTATCCAGCCAAAACTACTGCTCAACAGCTTCTAAAAGATAATCCCGATGCCGTTTTACTATCCAATGGACCAGGTGATCCAGCTGCTCTTCATTATGCCGTTGAAATGGTTGAAGAGCTCCTTGATAAATTACCGATTTTTGGGATTTGCTTAGGTCATCAGATTATTGGTCAGGCTTTGGGGGGGAAAACCTATAAATTAAAGTTTGGGCATCATGGTGGAAACCATCCGGTTAAGGATCTTTCAAACGGAAAAGTCTATATAACCACTCAGAATCATAGCTTTGTAGTCGATGTAAATACTCTTCCCATGTCTGAATTAGAAATAACTCATATCAATCTCAATGATAATACTTTAGCAGGAATAAGACATCGCAAATACCCTCTCTTTTCAGTTCAATTTCACCCCGAAGCAGCGCCGGGTTCTCATGATACCAGCTATCTTTTTGATAATTTTATCAAAATTGTGGAGGAATATTGTGCCAAGAAATAATGATATTCACCGAATCTGCATCGTTGGTTCTGGTCCAATCACTATCGGTCAAGCCTGTGAGTTTGACTATTCAGGTACTCAGGGGTGTAAAGCTTTAAAGAGCGAAGGATATGAAATTATCTTGATTAATAGTAATCCAGCAACAATTATGACCGATCCAGAAATGGCCGATCGAACTTATATTGAACCCCTCATCCCCGAAGTGGTAGAGAAGATCATTGCTCGGGAAAAACCCGATGCCTTTTTACCCACATTAGGCGGACAAACCGCTTTGAATCTTACCGTTCAACTTGAAAATAAAGGGGTTTTTAAAAAATATGGTGTAAAAGTTTTAGGAGCCTCTCCTGAAGCTATCAGTAAGGCAGAGGATAGAGAATTATTCAAGGAATCCATGTTAAAAATTGGTATTGATGTTCCTCAAAGTGACCGAGCGTATTCTCTCGACGAAGCGAAAGAAGTTGCTAAAAAGATTGGGTTTCCTTTAGTGATTCGACCAAGTTTTACTCTTGGCGGGACCGGAGGTTCAATTGCTTATAATATTGAAGAATTTGAAAATTTGGCTCAACAGGCGTTGGAAAGCAGTATTATTCGAGAAATATTAATCGAAGAATCAGTTATTGGTTGGAAAGAAATTGAACTTGAGGTAATGCGCGATTCCAAAGATAATGTTGTGGTTATTTGCTCAATTGAAAACTTTGATCCTATGGGGATTCACACTGGAGACAGCATAACCATTGCACCTGCTCAAACACTCACTGATAAAGAATACCAATACCTTCGTGATTTATCCATACGTGCCATTCGAGAAATTGGAGTGGCCAGTGGCGGGTGTAATATCCAGTTTGCTTTGAATCCTTGGAACGGAAAAACAGTAATAATTGAGATGAATCCCCGAGTTTCAAGAAGTTCAGCTTTAGCTTCCAAGGCAACGGGATTTCCGATTGCCAAAATTGCAGCCAAATTGGCAGTCGGATATACTTTGGATGAAATACCCAATGATATTACCCGCAAAACCCCGGCTAGTTTTGAACCAGCTATAGATTATTGTGTAGTAAAAATTCCAAGGTTTACCTTTGAAAAATTTCCTGATACTGAACCAATATTGGGAATATCCATGAAGAGTGTCGGAGAAACCATGGCCATCGGGAGGAATTTTAAAGAAGCATTACAAAAAGGGCTTCGTTCACTTGAAATTGGGAAATGCGGTTTAGAAGATATTAAAAATTGGGATTCCCTTTCGACTGAAAAAAAGCAATTACTCATTCATGAAAAACTTCAAAAGCCAAATCCAGATCGATTATTTTATATAAAGATGGCTTTAAAAGAAGGAGTTACAATGGAAGAAATTTATGCTCTAAGTTCCATTGACCCCTGGTTTATCAGGCAGATTGATGAAATTCTCAAGATGGAAAAAAGCTTGGTTAATATAAATCCTTGGACAAAAATTGATCCCGATCACTTAAGAAGGGCAAAAGAATTCGGATTTTCGGATCGTCAATTAGCTATGCTTTGGAAAGAATCAGAGTGGACTATACGGGATTTTCGAATTAAAAATAATATCAATGCGGTATATAAGCAGGTAGATACCTGTGCGGCTGAATTTGAAGCTGAAACTCCTTATTATTATTCAACTTATGAAGAAGAATGTGAAGCCAACCCTACTTCTCGGAAAAAAGTAATAATCCTGGGAGCAGGACCCAACCGTATTGGACAGGGTATTGAGTTTGATTATTGTTGTGTTCATGCAACCTGGGGTTTACGAGACCTTGGCTATGAAACCATAATGGTTAATAGTAATCCCGAAACCGTTAGTACCGATTATGATACCTCCGACAAGTTGTATTTTGAGCCAGTTTTTTTAGAAGATGTATTAAATATTGTTGAGAAGGAGAAACCCCTGGGTGTGATTGTTCAGTTAGGTGGGCAAACTCCTTTGAATTTGGCCAGAGATTTAGAAAAAGCCGGAGTACCAATTTTAGGAACTTCTCCTGAAAGTATAGACCTAGCTGAAGACCGGGATCGTTTCAAAATATTAGTTGACCGATTAGGATTAATACAACCCAAAAGTGGAGTATCAGTATCTTTTGAGGGAGCGCGGGAAGTAGCTATTCAAATTGGTTATCCAGTTATGGTACGTCCCTCCTATGTACTTGGTGGACGGGCAATGAAAGTCGTTTATAGCGAGAGTGAGCTCTTTGAATTTATGAATCAAGCAGTAGAGATTTCCAGTGGTCATCCAGTTTTGATTGATAAATTTTTAGAAGATGCTATTGAAGTGGATGTTGATGCCATTAGTGATGGAGAGATTACAATTATTGCCGGTATTATGGAGCACATTGAACAAGCTGGGGTGCATTCGGGAGATAGTGCCTGCGTAATTCCTCCCTTTTCTCTTAGCGATGAAATTGTTGATCAAATCAAACAATTTACACAAGCTCTGGCTCGGGAACTTAACGTCATTGGACTCATGAATGTTCAATATGCGGTAAAAGAAGATACCGTATATGTTTTAGAAGTAAACCCCCGTGCTTCAAGGACGATACCCTTTGTGAGCAAAGCCACCGGTGTTCCTTTTGCCCGTTTAGCTTCTCAGGTTATGGTGGGCAAGAAGTTGCCGGAAATTGGTCTTAATCATGAAGTGGAAATCCGTCATTTTGCAGTTAAAGAAGCAATATTTCCCTTCAATCGGTTTCCGGGTGTTGATCCGATATTAGGTCCTGAAATGCGTTCTACTGGTGAAGTAATGGGAATTGATACCGATTTTGGAATGGCGTTTGCCAAGTCACAAATTGGAACTCAATCTCAACTTCCGCTTAGTGGAAGAGTATTTATTAGTGTGAAAAATCAGGATAAAAGAGGTATTATTTTTATAGCCAAGAAGCTTGTAGATCTTGGTTTCCAAATCGTAGCTACCAAAGGAACCGCAAAAGTATTAATGAATAATGGTATACCAGTTGAAATTGTTAAGAAAGTTGGAGAGGGTCGTCCTAATGTGGTGGACTTTATTAAAAACCAAAAGATTGACTTGATTATCAATACCCCTTCGGGGGGGCGAACCCAGGTGGAAAGTAGTTTTATCCGAAAAGAAGCAGTGATAAAAAATATAACCTATGTCACCACTTTATTCGGAGCTGAAGCAACCGTATATGCTATTGAACGGCTTAAAAAATCTCCAATTCAAGTTCAATCTATCCAAGAATATCACCGAGAGGTATTAAAAGCCCTCCCAATTTAGTTCGGTACGGTACTATATCAAAAGAGGATACCTTTTTTATTGGAAAGACAAGAATTAGTTCAGTTTTGATGAAGAAGCTTATCCTGTTAGACTGATAGTTTAAAAATTTCCTCTGATTATGGTAAACTGGTTTTATCAATTTGAGGAGGTGTAGCGTGAAGACCTTTACCTTTAGGATTATTGGGTGTCTTCTACTTTTAGTCTGCTTGCTTTCTTTCTCGGCTTCAGCCCTCTCCATAAGAGGGGATATTTTATGGGATGACCAACCACTATCTTTTTTACTCATTGTTGAAGGTTCCCGCTATGTTTTACGAATCGAAAATCAGCAAAAACAGCTTATGAGGGTTTTGGCTGATATGGAAACCGAAGAATTATTTATCATTGATGACATGATGGAAGAATATGCCTCGGTAAAATCGAAACAAATAATCTCAGTGGTTTCATTGTTAGCTTTGGGGAGAGTAATTGGGGTTGAGGAAAACTGGTTACAAGGTGAACCGGTAAATTTTTTCCAGACTGGTGAGAAAAAGGTTTATGATCCCTTCGGTGAATGCCTCCAACTTCGAGTAAATGATACAATCACTGGTATGTATTGGTCCTTCCAATTGGATAATTTGTTTTTACC
>JAGPGC010000071.1 GCA_018056205.1 Candidatus Atribacteria bacterium
ATTTTTTCCATAAATAATAATCTTCCAGTTTTTGAATTGGATGTGAAAACCAATGGCACCATGGTAATCAGTCCGGAAATATTGAATTCCCAGATCGTTCAATAGCCTGAGGGTTCGTTGATCGGGGTGACCATAATGATTTTCACCTGTGGATATTATAGCAAGAGATGGCTGAACATGAAGCAGTAGTTGTGGTAAATTGGTAGAATAGGATCCATGATGAGGAATAATAATAACATCTGATTGAATTTTGTTTTCTCCCATCTGGAGAAGTTGATGAATACCCTCTTCTTCTATGTCTCCACAGATTAGACAAGAAAAATTTTGGATAGAGAGTCGATATACCAGAGCTTGGTCATTTTCTTTAGGCCCAGATATTGGAAAAATTTCTAATTGATAGGGATAATGACTTTTTGAAACAATTGGATAGTCGATCATAGCAACTTTTATTTCTCCATCTAACTGGGTTTTGGTGCGACCATAAATACCCAGGACGTTATAAGTTTCAATCAGACTCTGAATTCCAGAGGTGTGATCATCGTGATAATGAGTGAGATAAATCGATTCCAAGTCTTGAATTCCCTGGTTTTTTAGGAAAGGGAGTAGTATTGAGTAACCAGTATTCCCATAAGTTCTAATGATTCCGCCGGTATCGATGCTAATAGCTTGATTATCAGAGAGACACATCATAGCTAAACCTTGTCCAACATCAAGGACCCAGATTTGGAGTGGTGGTTTTATTGAGAAACCAAAAATTACCAAAACCAATGATATCAGAACCAAACTTCCGAATAGGAGTAACTTACGTTTTTTCATAACCAAGATAATAATTATGAATAGAAATATTATCCAGAACACCCAAGCCCTGATACGGTAGGTTTCAACATCAAACTTCCAGAAAAAATGTGGGATATTATTTTGACTCCATTCCGAAAGTGAAACCAAAACTCGTATAATAACACGTATTAAATAAGAAAGACCATTTTGTAGGTAAGGAATCCATGAACAGAGTGTGGAGAGAAAATTAACCATGATTGAAAGTTGAGCTATTGGGATCAAAATAAGATTACTGGTCCAGACGAGACTGGAGAAAGAAAGTTGGTTAAGGATAAGAAGAGGTAAAGTAAAGATAGTAACCGATGTAGAGAGTAAAAGGCTATTAGCAACCCATCGGAAGAATTTTCTAAATGGTTGTTGCTGATTTTGTAATCGGGAACTGAAAACAATGATTGCCAGGGTGGAAACGAATGAAAGCTGACAGCCAGGTTGAAGTATAATTTCCGGTTGAAGAAAAAACATCAACAAAAAGGCAATGGAAATAAAATGAATGGAGAGAGTGTTCCGCCCCAATTGTTTTCCCAAAAGATAAAGAGCAAACATGAGAAAAGCCCGAAAGGCAGATGGTGCAATACTGCAAAAAAGGAGATAAAAAAGGCAAAAAGAAATACTGATACTTACGGTTATAGACTTTGGACAACGAATCCTCTGTAAGATAGAGAGAATGATTCCTCCAATTATGGTGAGATGAAGACCGGATATACAGAAAGTATGATAAATACCGGTTTCCTGTAAAAGATCCATACTTTCCTGAAAGCGATTACCCTTTTCGCCCCAGAGCATAGCAGCAAAATAGGGATATTCTTCGCCAAGCTTGTCCTTCCAGTGATTGGATAATTCTCTTCTCATCCTTTCGATGTTCGATAAAATCTTGTTCCAAAAAGTATTGTCATTGACTAAATGACATTCATATAACTGAATTTCTCCGAAGATCCTTTTTCTTCGCCAGTAGGTTTGAAGATTGGTTCCTCCAGGATTTGAGCAAGCTAAAAAGGGCTGGTATTTACCGGTTACTTCAACCCTCTGAAAAAGAAATTGGTCAAGATCTTGTTTCTGACTTTTTAATAGAAGGACCGGGCGGTATCCTGAAAAAGACTCGATCTTGCTTAAATAATATTTTTCGTTGATGCATTGAATGGTTCCTCGATAGGTAACTCTCAGGTTTTGAACAGTTTGCAAGGTATCGATTGGGACCTGATAGGTCAGAAAATGAATGAAGCTGGCAGCCATCAGCCAAAAAAGGCAGTTGGTTATACCAAACCAGGGAGTGTATTTATATAAGAGGATTTGACCAAAAAAACCAATTCCAATCAATATCAAAATTATCGAGAGAGGTAGATTGAAGGACTCTTGAACCAAAAAACCAGCAATAATCCAGATGCTAATCAAAAAAGCTGGATAGCGGAAGAATTGATGAGAAACAACAGAAGGAACCTCCTTGCTATCCTTAGAATAAATATGATTTGATTCTGAATTGAGGGTATGACCTTGATTGAGTTCCATGATTCAAAATAATTGAATTATTACCCACCCCTACGCCCCTCCCCAGAAGGGAATAAAAAATCAAATAATGAAAAGCTTTTAAAAATAATTCCCCTCCAGCGGAGGAATGTCACGCAGGGAAGGGTGGGTGTCTTTAAGTTTTTACTCATCACAATTTTCTATCTCATAATTAATTGGCAAGCAATCCTGGAGCCTTTCCAATGCTACGAAAAAGCTGCATTTTTTGCTTAAGAGTTGATTTCATGGCAGTGGTTGCCTGAGCTAAATGTTTTTCGAAAGCAATATCATCAGGTGCATTTGAAAGTGAATTCCTTAAAGATCGAGTAAAAGCAGCCTTCAAATCACTATTGATATTAATTTTAGCAATTCCATGGTCTATAGATGAAAGAATTTTATCTTCAGGAGTATCTGAGCCACCATGCAAAACTAGAGGAATTGGAACTTTTTTGCGAATGGTAATTAAGCGGTCAATATCAATGGTGGGTTTTTTTCGGTATAATCCGTGAGCAGTACCGATGGCTACTGCCAGGGCGTCAACTCCAGTCTTATTAACAAAATCTAAGGCTTGGTCGGGATCGGTGAGGCCGTTGGTTTCTGGTTCACCTACCCCTGACTCTCCTTCGGTTCCTCCGACCAAACCTAATTCTGCCTCAACCGACACATCAACAGCATGAGCAACCCGAACTATTTCCCGGGTGATTTCTACGTTTTTCTCATAAGGCAGATGGGAACCATCAAACATAACTGAATTAAATCCTGAAGAAATCGCTTTCATGACAATTTCAAATGAATTTCCATGATCAAAATGAAAGCCGATAGGAACTTTGCTCAAACCAATTTCTCGCAGAACTATAGCACTCAATCTTTCCATACCAGCGTAATCAGTTTCAACGGTCCCGAACATGATAATCATTGGTGACTGATTTTCTTGGGCGGTTTCAACTAGACCCCGGGTATATTCCATATTAAAGGTGGTGTAAGCTCCAATTGCATAATGTTCGAGTAAAGCGTGATTCAACAATTTTTTAAATGAGATTAATGCCATTTTATATCTCCCTTCGGTCAATATATATATAAACAGTGATAATTAAAAAATAGTAATAAGAAAACAATAACAAATAAAAATATTGTTATTTTACCTTTTCGTTATTGTGAGAGCTTGCTCTTTGAAGTCTTCGCCATCTCATCTTTTAAATCATTAAAATTTAATAGAGGTCGGGGAATTTTATTCCCTCCAAGGTAGGCAGCACGAATCCGCTCGTCATTCTTCAGCTCTTCCGGTTTTCCTTGGATAGGGATTTTGCCTGTTTCTAAAATATAGGCGTAATTAGAAATACTCAAGGCTTTCCGAGCATTTTGTTCCACCAATAAAATTGAAACTTTTTCTTCTTCATGGATTTGCTTGATGACCCGAAATATTTCCTGAACAATGATTGGCGCCAATCCTAAAGAAGGTTCATCCATGAGAAGAATTTGAGGTTGGCAAATTAGACCCCGGCCAATGGCAAGCATCTGCTGTTCACCACCGGAAAGTGTCCCGGCCAGTTGTTTCCTGCGTTCCTTAAGGATTGGAAAAAGTTCAAAGATCCAATCCTTGTTTTTGGTAATTTCCTTTCCCACTGATTGGCTTCGGACTCCATACCCTCCCAAGTTGAGATTTTCGTCAACAGTCAAAGTGGCAAACACCCTTCTTCCTTCCGGAACGTGAGAAATGCCATAAGCAATTCGCTGATAGGGAAGTATAGTGTCGAGATTTTTCCCTTTTAAGAAAATGCTTCCGCTTTTAATAGGTAATAAGCCGGATATAGCTTTTAGGAGAGTGGTTTTCCCAGCTCCGTTGGCACCTAAAACCGCTACAATGTCTCCCAAATTGAGTTCAAGGGTAATTCCCTTCAGGGCTTGGATGGCTCCGTAGGAAACCGCTAAATTTTGAATAGAAAGCAGTTGATTCACCCTACTCTTCCTCCTTACCCAGGTAAGCTTCAATGACCACTGGGTTGTTATAAATATCAGCTGAATGGCCTTCGGCAATTTTTGACCCCATATCCATTACTACGATCCAATTGGAAACACCCATAACTACATTCATATCATGTTCAATCAGCAAGATAGTAAAACCTTCGGAAACTAAACTTTGAAGAAGTTCCATTAGATCTTCTGATTCTATGTCGTTTAACCCCGAGGAGGGTTCGTCTAAAATGAGTAACTGAGGAGAAGTTGCCAATGCTCGAGCAATTTCTAAATAACGTTGTTTTCCATAGGGGAGGTTTTTTGCTAGTTCATTGCGATATTCCCAGAGGCCAACTTGGTGAAGGCGGTGAGATGAGATTTCAACAATGGCTTTTTCTTCCTGATGTTGAGCTGGAGTACGTAAAATTGCTGACCAATAATTGGTTTGAGCATGGCAATGAGGACCGGACATCACGTTTTCCAAGCAGGTCATATTGGGGAATAACCGGATATTTTGGAAAGTACGGGCTATTCCTTTCTGAACAATTTGGTGAGGCTTTAGACCAGTGATCTCCTCGTTTTGAAAGATAACTTGTCCCTTATTGGGACGGTATATACCGGTGATGATATTAAAAAGGGTAGTTTTCCCGGCTCCATTTGGTCCGATTAGACTGGTTATTTTGTTTGGTTTTACTTGAAGATCGAAAAGATTTACGGCAGTAAGACCGCCGAAATGGAGAGTGATAGATCGGGTTTCAAGAATTGTTGAGGAATGAGAATGACTGGTTTTAGATGGGTTGACTCGAAGGTTTTGAACCAGAGTTTTTCCATTCTGAATTAGAATTTCCTCGGGTTGGGGGAGATTTCGGATTCCCAAATCTTCTAAACCCAGGTGTCCCCTTTTTCTTGGGAGTATTCCTCCCGGACGGAAAACCATCATGATTATGAGGGCGGCACCGAAAAATAACAGACGGAAACTGGCGAATTGTCGAAATATTTCAGGGAAAACCACAATGACAGCTGCACCAAAAATCGTTCCAGGAACTGATCCCAACCCTCCTAATAAAACAATGCAGAAAAGCAAAGCAGATTCCATAAAGAGAAAACTGTCAGGAGAAATAATCATCATTTTAGAGGCATATACATTGCCGGTTATACCAGCAAGGGCTGCACCCAGGACAAAGGCGAGTAACTTGTAAGAACGAACATTGATTCCATTCAATTCAGCAGCGATTTCATCTTCACGGATATAATTCCAGGCTCGACCGATTCGGGAGCGCTGTAAGCGAATCAGAGCAAAGATGGTTATAGCAACAAGTCCCCAGATAAGGTAATAAAATTGAGTAGAATTTATAATCATGATTGAACCAAGTTGGGGAACCCCAATTCCAGTAATCCCATTGGGACCATTGGTTATTCCCCAGGGATTGTTAATAATGATGATCCGGACGATCTCCCCAATTCCTATGGTAACAATACAGAGATAATCGCCACGCAAATGAATTACCGGTGACATAACGAGATAGGCAAAAGCACCAGCTAATACAGCACTTAAGGGTAGTAAAAGTAAAATTGGAATATTAAAATTGGTGTTAAGGATAGCAGTAGTATAAGCACCAATAGCATAAAAAGCAGTATGACCGAGATCAAAGAGGCCTACTTCGCCCAGAACGATATTAAGACTTAAACCAAGCAATGCATAGATACCAACAAAAAAAGCAACGTCAATCCAGTAATCGTTCATAAAAGGAAAAAACGGAAGTAGAAAAAAAAGAAGAACAATCAGACCGTTTAGCCATTTTTGAATGCCTAGAGAACGTTGTTGAGATGGGGGTTTGCCAATCTCCTGAGTGTTTTGGAGGCGTTGATGGAATAAAGTTGTCAGATCCATGTCTATTTATACCTTTTCGGCAATTTTTTCACCAATAAGTCCGGTGGGGCGCCAGATGAGAACCAGAATGAGAACGATAAAAGTGAA
>JAGPGC010000072.1 GCA_018056205.1 Candidatus Atribacteria bacterium
AAAGGAGTGAATACAATGGTTCAAGAACGTGCGATGAAAATCATCGCTATCCTGGAAAAACATTTTCCTGATGCTCGATTGCTCCTCAATTATAGGAATCCTTTTGAATTATTAGTAGTGACGATTTTGGCTGCCCAGGCTCCCGATGAAAGGGTTAATCAGGTAAGCCCGAAATTATTCCAAAAGTATCCGAATCCGGCTGCTATGGCCGAAGCTGATGAAGCGGAATTGGATAAAATTATTCAATCTATCAGCTTTTATCGGCAAAAAGGACGCAATATCCGAGCAATGAGCAAGAAGTTAATCGAAAACTTTCGAGGAGAGGTTCCTAAAACCGTTGAAGAGCTTGTTCAACTTAATGGTGTAGGAAGAAAAACTGCTAATTTAGTTTTAGCCAATGGTTTTGGTATCCCAGCTCTACCGGTTGATACTCATGTGGCAAGAGTATCTCAAAGATTAGGATTTTCAAGATCTTCAAACCCTGATCTTATTGAGTCTGATCTTGCCCAAATTTTCCCTCAAGAGAAGTGGGTGCGGGTAACACATCTCTTAGGATTTTTAGGTAGGTATGTTTGTCAAGCAAAAAATCCAAAATGCTGGGAATGCCCAGTTATTGAATGGTGCCCATTTCCGGAAAAAACTGAATTAAGAAGGGTTAAATGATTTTAATTGATGATGGGTTTTAGGTTTAATGACCATATCAGCTTCAAGGTCAATATGTCCAAATATATTTCTGGAACTTTGGATGATAAGATTGCCACTATTTTCCTCAAAGAAGCGACCTTCTAATTTCATTTGGAGGTGATAATCAGAAAAAGGTCCTTCACCGCGAAGGTTAAGTTGCCCCTGGAAAAACTGCAGGTAATCTAGATTAAGAGTATCTAAAGAACGATAACCAAGAATGAAAATAGTATCGGATAGGTCCATATTTGAAAAAAGTCGATAATGACTATGATTTCGATAGGAAATAATTTCCGAAAAGGGTTTACCGTAACCAATTTCAATGATACTATTGGGAGGCACATTAATTGGAAATTTCTCCCATAGCATTTTAATTTTTTCCCAGGTAGGGGCATCAATAGAAAGTCCTTCTAAAGCTTCGGTAGGTCCCCAAAGAAATGAATAATCTTGAGGAAAGTAGATATTGAATTCCAAATCAGGATACCCTTCACGAAGAATATATCGTGGTATTTTTATTTTTTTAACAAATTCCAAGTTTATTTCGGATTCAAAATTCTTTTCCATTATTCCTTGTAGTGAGAGATCAATTTTGAGATTGGGAAGTTGAATGGTCTTTTTCCCCTGGGTGATTTTACGAGCTATAACTACTGGTCCTTCTTGACGGCCGGCAAATCGATGTCTAACCAAATTAGGCTTAATGGGGATGCGAAAACAACTGATGGGAGTGCGGGCTAAAAATCCTTTTTGACTTTGAACTTCGAGGTAGTAAATATATCCTTCAAATTCTTGAAGGGAGGACAAACAAAATTGGCCTCTTTTTTTATATTCTAAAGAGTCAACATATCGGTAGTTTCTGGATCGGAAAGAACGATAAAAGAGCCTGACTTTACAAGGTTCACAAGTCACCCAGCTCCAAAATAGGTTTTCTCCCCTTTCATCCATTTCAATTTTTAAAGAAGTAACCAGGTGAAACGGATCCAATCTGGAAATATTGGTATTATGATTACCAGGAGAATCATAAAGCTTATGAAGACTTATTCCATTTTCCCAGCAATATTTGATTTGCGGATATAAATTTTCGAGAGAAAGGGGTGATACCATTTGGCCTTGGTTGGTTAAATGCATTTTTTTAACCAAAATTGCCTCAGCGGTACTTACTATATCCAAAGGTCCAACTTTCATTTCTCTTTTTTCTTTTACTTGAATATATTTCATTAATATTAAATTTTGGTTTAAAGAAGCTTCAATAAAACAACCGATTCCCGATGGAACCCGAAGATAAAACTCGCCTTCATCACTTGTCAAACCTCGACATATTACATCATAACTTTCTGCCATAAGGACATTTATCTCAGCATCACTCAAGGGAATAGTGGTTTCTCCTTCGATTGGAGAGGTAATTGGTGAGATGTGGTCGTAAGGATTTTTTTGAATAAAAGGGGCATTATTTGAAACGAATAATTCCCCTTTTAGGTAAGTCATATTTTCATTCCTTTACTGGGTGTAAAGATTTTTTTTAAAATAAAATACTCCATACCGGGTAAAATAAATATGGAGTATTTTATGAAAAGTGAGTAACCTTAGAAAACAATGATCACTCTTTGTAGATGAATTACCCTACTTCTACCAGTATCACTTTCAATTCGTAATCGATTAGTTCCTTCAACCAAGTTTTGAATGGGGATATTAACTACTTTTGGATTATCGGGTTCAATAATATCACTATCGAGACTAATTTTTAGTGGATTTCTATTGTTCAAAGTGATACGAATTTTTGCTCCAGAATCTCCTTGAGCCCAGACATAAAGGGTCGCTTTTTCTGGAATTGAATCCGGTGAAAAAGTTAAATCAATGTTGTTACTGCCAAGAATCTCAAGTGAATAGGTATTGCTTAGTGAATAACCATTGACTATATTTCCAGTATATCTCATGGTTAAGAAATTGTTTTCTGCCGTTCCGTTGCCAAAATCAAAGTAATAGAGGGTATTGGATGGAGTGATGGGAGATATGGGTTCAACAATACCCGAGATAGTGTTTATTGAAGCATCTAAACCGGGAGCTCCACGAAACTCTACAGTGACAGAAACCGAAGTTACCTCGGTTACTTCAGGAGCGTAATAAATGACAGTAGCTCGACCAGAGGCATCGGTTGGGATTGAAGATTTGTTAAAACTTCCCAAATCGGTCGTCCAATAAAGAGTCCTGCCGCTTATCGGGTTTCCATTGAAATCCCGTAAAGTTGCAGTAAGACGGATTTGATCTCCAGATTTTGCCGAAAAGGAGGATGGGTTTATAGTAATCTCGGCAGGACGGGTGCGGCTTATAATGTTCACCATAGATTGAGCACTACTTGGTGTACCCCCACCTCCTCCGGAAAAACTGACATTAATTACAGCTGTGCTGGGACGAGTGGTATTGGGTGCGTAATAATCTACTGACGACCTACCGTTCACGTCGGTAACGGTATTGAAGGATGAAAGGCTTCCATTATCTGTTGACCAGTTAAGAGTGGCTCCTCTTAAGGGTCGACCATTGGGATCAGTCAGCTGAGCAGTCATGGTGTAGCTAGAACCTGGTTCGATGGTGAAGGATGAAGGCTCCAGGGTCAGGTTGGTATACCTAGTACGGGTGGCTACATTAAAATGGGTTCGGTTGACAGCTGAAAGTGGGAATTGGCGGCCGCTTTGATGGGGAGATTCGATAAAACCCTGAATTTGACTATCTCCTACTGGTTTGGGAGTGTAAAGAATAACCAGGCGTTCAACACCAGCTGGTCCGGTAACAGTACTATTGAGCGCTTGGCTACTACCAGCACTGATTCTTTGATCACGAACTAAAATGATAACTCCACCATCTGGAGTGTAGTCAAATATATTGATATAACCGGTTTGTGAAGCACCATAACGAATAGTGATTGGATCTCCAATATAATAAGTTGCATCTTCGCCTCGATCGACAGAGATGTTTACCGAAGGTGAACGAGGGATAGAAATATACACATTGGGATTGAGAGTAAAACGGAATGAAATTCTCGGTTGGGCATCTAATGGCAGAGTGGATAGCATCATAATCCCTAATACCATGACTAAAAAACTGGTAAAGACTGTTTTTTTCCCCATGATGAAAACTCCTCCTTTTTCCTTTTCATTTTTTAATTTGTGCATTGTATAAAATATTAATAAACCAATAGAATGATTTCTTACCTAATAATCCGTTTTTAATTATATCATAAAGGTTAATAGGGAATTTAGTTCCCAAGGCATGAGATATAATACATAAACTTGAGAAGGAAAAGGCTGCTCTTTTCATCTCTTCATCAACCTTTAACGCTTTCTAGTTCACACTTATTACTCTCAACTTTTAAAGCCTGGATTATTTTGATCAATCTTATTTAGGTATGAAAGCAATTCGGAAATAGTGGAAAAAACCTTAGTTTGGGGTTGCTGTAGAAGCCGGTTCAATTTATCAATTGCTTGGCCTTCGGTATAATCCCATTTCCGGTCAAGCGATTCTTTGAGGAAAAGAACTCTTTTTCCTCTTTCCAGAAGGGAAAAAGCTATATCCAAATTTCTCAGATTCCCCCAACCCCAATAACCAGGAGCTAGGAAAACATAGTCAGATTTACTAGCAATATCTAAAGCTTTTTGAAAGGTTTCATCAGAAATAGGAGAGAAAGGCTTTTCAATTATAACTGGTAATCCTAATTTTGACGCCATCTCTTGGTCAGAATCAAATTGGTTTACAATCCCTACGCTTACTGAAAAACCGGCTCCCAAAAATTCTTTCATAAAAATGCTTCCACTTCCACCACCACAGATAAGATGGACTGAGGTACTTAGTGGTATTAATTTATTAACTATTCCCAACGGCATAAAAAAAGGCCGTAAAGAATAAGGGTGAATTTCCTCTAAAAACGCAACGTCAAATAATTCTTCTAACTGAGGAGTATGAAGAGATTTATTAACTAAATCATAATGAAGGACTTCCCCCTTCTTTAAAAACAATACCTGATTACAAAATTGAGAAACTAAATTAATGTCATGAAAAACTCCTATTATAGTAATACCCTTCTTTTGAAGTTGGTAAAGAATGCTCATAATATCGAGTTGATAGAGAATATCAAGATGACTGGTTGGTTCATCAAGAAGTAAAATATGAGGTTCCTGGGCTAAAGCTCGGGCGATCATAACCCGTTGTTTCTCCCCTCCCGAAAGTTCACGAAAGGGACGGCTGGCAAATTGCTTAGTGTTGGTTATTTGTAAAGCATCTTGAACGGCATCAAGGTCGTGTTTATTTTCTTTTTGCCAACGTCGCCAATGGGGAAATCTCCCCATCATGATAATGTCATAACACTCCAGGTCAAGATTTAAATTGGTTTCTTGAAAAACAATGGCTATTTCCCGAGACCAATTTTTACGGGAAAGTTCTTTGGTATTTTTACCTGAAATAAAGATAGATCCAGCATCGGGCAGGAGAAGCCCAGATAAAAGATAAAGCAGAGTACTTTTACCTGAACCATTTGGTCCTAATATACCAACAAAATCACCCTTCTGGATGTCAAAAGTAACATTTTTAATTACCTTTCGATTCTCATAAGAAAAGAAAAGGTTTTGTACTGAGAGAGAAAGATTTACCACCCTTTCTTTTTCCTCCTTAAAAGATAGATAAAAAAGGGAGCGCCCATTAAACTAGTTAATACTCCAACGGGAAGTTCAACCGGATGGAGCAGAGTACGGGAAAAAATATCAGCCCAGAGTAAAACGCTGCTTCCTAAAAAGAAAGAGGCAGGGAGTAGTTGACGATGATCATCGCCAATGATAATTCGAATAATATGAGGGACGACTAAGCCTACAAAACCAATAACTCCACTTACTGAAACTGACCCAGCCACTAAGAGTGAAGTAACTAATAAAAGAATCTTTTTGGTTTTTTCTACATCAACCCCCATACTTTCAGCCACTTTTTCCCCTAAAAGAAAGGCGTTTAATTCCCGTGAGTAGGAAAAGACAATGGGAATACCAATTATAAATAGTGGTAGGAGAGTGATAACTTTGTTCCAGCTACTATTCCAGAAACCACCCATCATCCAAAACACCATTTGATGTAGATTTTCTCCGGCTAAGAACATTCCCAATGAAATGAGGGCTGAGAAGAAAAAACCAATAGCCACTCCAGCAAGGAGCATGATTTCTAAAGGCATTTTAGTTCCGATTTTCCCTAACCGAAGGACTAAAAAAGTAGTAGCTAAAGCGAAGATGAAAGAAAAAAGAGGAAGAGTGATAAAACCCAATGATATACCACTTAAGATTGCTACTATAGCTCCGACTGCTCCACCAGAGCTAATCCCCAAAACATAAGGGTCGACCAAAGGGTTTTGGAAAAGACCTTGAAGGACGGCACCACTCAAGGACAGAGCGGCACCAACTAAAACTGTAAGGATTAAGCGGGGTAAACGGATTTCAAAAAGAATGGTCTTTTCTGAGAGGGATAGCGACGAAGGTTGGAAAAAAGATAACAAATCTGAGACCTGAAAACG
>JAGPGC010000073.1:0-2056 GCA_018056205.1 Candidatus Atribacteria bacterium
TAGTTTTCGGGCTTCATGGTCTTTTACATAAACACAATCGGGTAAATTATCAATTAAGGTACGAAGAAGAGTCCTTTCCCGGCGTAGTTCTTCCTCCATCTTCTTTCGGTTGGTAATATCATGGCAAACACAAAATATGAGTTTCTTTCCATCAAAAACAGCAGCATTGCTACTGATTTCTACATTGATAATCGAACCATCTTTACGGCGATGTTTGGTCTCAAAATGATCACCGGTTTCACCAACAGTATTGATCATATTCCACAATTGTTCACGAGTAAATTGGCCATCCCAATCCCAAACATGAAGTTGGTAAACTTCTTCCATGGTGTATCCAAGCATTTCGGCAAATCGTTTATTTGCTTCATAAACACCACCCTCTTGGTTCATAACCACAATACCATCTCTGGACTGCTCAACTAAAATCCTCCGGCGGATGGCTTCTTCCGCTAAAGCTTTTTCTACTTGTTTTCGTTCGGTGATATCAACAAATGAACTCATTATACAAAGAGGTTGATTATCCTCGTTAGTAACCAGAGTAGCTAAGACTTGAACATCAAAAAAGGAGCTGTCTTTTCTCTTTCCGGTTAACTCTCCATAAAAAGCTCCTTTTTCTCTAAGTCGGTTCATTATCCGATCCTTTTCATAATTTTTCCCCCACAATTGGGTAATCGATTTCCCCAAAAAATCTTCCTTGTTTTCATAGCCCCACAAATGTAAAGTAGCAGAATTAGCATAGGTAATAAAACCATTGAGATCGACCAAGGTAATTGCGTTCACCGAAGATTCGATAGCAGATTTCATAATCCAAAGTTCTCGAGTTATGGAGCGATTCCTAGTTTGGTCTCGAAACACAATAACAGCTCCGATCCTTTTTCCATTTTGATCTTGAATTGGTGCAAGACTTCCGTCAATTGGTTTCGCAAGACCATTTCTATCAATAAGCAGGGCATTATTAGCAAAATCATATTTTCCTTTACCCTCTAACACTTTGGTAATCTGATAACTTTCGGAACCTCCACTTTTTTCATCTATTATTAAAAATACCTCATTAATCATCCGCCCACGAGCTTCACTTGCTCTCCAACCAGTAATTTTCTCAGCAACTGGATTAAGATTGATTATAAATCCATTTTCATCGGTACTTATAACCCCGTCACCAATTGAATGAAGAGTGGCGGTTAGACGTTCCTTGCTTTCTTGAGTCTCTCTTAAAAAACGATTTCTTTCTGCTAAAGAATTACTAAGTTTTATACTGCTATATCCCATAATTGAAATCATGTGGGCGAGATTATTGATAAAAGTTAGAGCCGATTGAATGACTTCTCGATTAAAACGAGGAACTTGGTCCAAACAAGCGATGTATTCCGTTTCATCAAATCCATATCGATGTGCTTGAGCCTTGAATAACTCATAATCAACCAGTTCATCGTCATAAAAAAACTGTCCTAAAAAAAGATTCCCAAGGGTTTTTCCTTCAATGACAACTGGAGTAGCAATATCCCACATATTATTTTTACATTTATAGGCCTTAAAAGTGCCTTCCGGTATATCTTTAGTGAGTTGGGTATCACTTTCCCGGCAATGTTTCAAGGTTTCGGGATGAGCATGGTGGAATTTTCGACATATCTCCTCATCTCCAACTGATATTAGTACTTTTCCTTCAACATCAACAAGACCAATCCGGATTTTAGTAAGATTATAAAAATCGATTATTAAAGATTGGAGGGCAGAGATATCAATAATATCGGTAAATTTAAGATCTTTTATATCTTTTTCTACTGTTAGTGGTAATAATAAATCGCTTTTTTTATCTTGATTATTGATTTCGCGGAAAATGGAGATTAAAACTTTATTTTGATTATAGTAAGAAGTTATTTCAAACCATCGATTTAGGGGTTCGAAAAAATATTCGAAACGAATTTTGCTCTTTTTTAGCCAGACTTCCTTGCAAAGATCTATCCAATTTTTTACTGGAAAACCTATTTTTGAAAGGATATCACTGGCCTTTTCCCCAATTATTTGGTTCCGGGTTAGACCAGTGAGTTGTTCCCAT
>JAGPGC010000073.1:2156-6073 GCA_018056205.1 Candidatus Atribacteria bacterium
AGGATCCAACTCTTTCAACAACCTTAAAAACTCTCCAACGTGTACTTTTTCTTCATTGGCAATATCAAGAAGGACTTCTTGGCTTAATTTATCATTGGTGCTTTCAGCGGTCTGTTGATAAAGCTGAATAGCTTCAAATTCTGCCGCAATCATGAATCGTATTGCTCGAATTAACTCTTCATGAGTCAGTTTCCGGTCATTTTTAAGAAACGTAAATGGACTACTAAATTCTGGCATTTTTCTACCCCCTTCAATCAAAATATTTAATTATTAGAAAATATATAATAAATTCGGCTTTTATATCAAGCCTTTATCGACTTAATAATAAAAAAGAATAATCTAACTTTTTTAATAATCTATAATAGTTATAATGAAAGCTTTTATTTTATCATCTAACAAATCTATTATTTTGATGAGTGTAGCAATTACCATAGTAGTGATTGTTGATGAGTGAATAGTGATAAGTAAAAAAGCTGTCATCCTGAACCCTCGCAATTTGAGGGCGTGAGGATCTCATTTTTTATACTTTAAAGGATGGGATTCTCACGCGGGAAAGCACCGCTCAGAATGACGGAATGAAAAGGCACCCACCCCTACGCCCCTCCCGAGAGGGGAATTGCTCACCTGCTCTCCCGCTCACCCAGTCAATCTTTACTTCTTGGCAGTTCTGCTACTCAGGATAACAGCTTAAGGTAAATTTTCCTCCAATATTTGCTACTAAGCAAAATGAAGTTTTATGCCATATATGCAGTTATAAGTGATGAGTATATCGGAGAAATGAATGGTTATTGCAGTTTTAGAAAAATTTTTCCTGATTAACCTTTAACCGCCCCAAAGGTCAATCCTCTAATAATATAGCGTTGGAAAACCATAGCTACTATTACTGGTGGAATAATTGCCATAACACTCAAAGCTGCTACCTGCTCCCAGGCAACAGTATCCGACATCACCAAACTGGGAATTACCACAGTTAGAGGAGTCACTTTAGTTCGGGAAAAAACCAAAGCCATTAAGAATTCATTCCAGGGAAGAATGAAAGAGAAAAATGCTACCGGAATTAATCCCGATCGGAGCAAAGGGAGAATGATATAAGAAAATACCTGGAATTTAGAACATCCATCAATAAGCGCTGCTTCTTCTATGGGTATAGGTATATCCTCTAAAAATCCTAACAAAAGCCAGATAGCAAAAGGTAGGACAAAAACAGCATTCCCTAAAATAAGTGCCGGGTAGGTATCAAGTAAATGCGCATATTTAAATAAAATAAATAAGGGTAATACAACCGAAATAGGAGGCATCATTTCAATAATGAGCATCCAAAAACCATAATTTTTTCCCTTTTTTAACAATTCTCTTAATCCATAAGCACCCATCGTACCAAGAATTAGAGCAATACACATCGAAACGAAAGCAATAATAAAACTATCAATCAAAGCTTTCTGACCTCCTGACCGGAGTGCAGCTCGATAGGCATCAAAGTTGAAACGATCGGGAATAAATATAGGAGGACGCGTGAAGAATTCACCCTTGATTTTAAAAGAAGTGGATATCATCCAAAAAAAGGGGAAAAGAGTCACAACCAAAAATAAACCAATTAATAAAAAAGTAATAAAGGTGTTAATTTTCTTTTTCTTACTTTTTAATGTTTTCATGAAGTTACCCTTTTTTGATATCAGTCTTTTACCAAAATTTTTTTCACTAGAAAAGCCGCTATTCCAATAACTACCATCATTTGCAAAATTGAAAGTGCTGATGAATATCCAAAGCTAAAAAACTTAAAGCCTTTTAAATAAGTTAAATAATTCAATGTTTCGGTCGACATCCCTGGCCCCCCATGGGTCAATACATAGATGAGATCAAACATTTTAAAATCTTCAATAACCCGTATGAGGGTAATAGTTAATAAAACCGGCGCCAATAGAGGAATGATTATCCAACGGGTAATTTGCCACCCAGAGGCTCCATCGATTTGAGCGGCATGTATATAATCATCAGAAATAGTTTGTAAACCTCCCATTGTGACCAGAAGAATTAGTGGAAACCATTCCCAGGAGTTAGCTATTATTATTGATAAAATAGCAACAGCAGTATTTGAAAGCCATGGAACTGATTCAAGAAAAAACACAACATTTAATATATAATTCAGTGGCCCATATTGTTCACTGTAAATCATTTTCCACATAAAAGCGACCACAACTGGTGAAATGATCACTGGTATAAGAAAAAAACTGGTTACAATGTTTCTCCCTCTAAATTCCCGATTGAGTAGTAGTCCAAGCGAAAACCCTAATACCACTTGAATTATAACACCAACTCCAACAATATAGACACTACGAAGTAGCGAAAACCAAAAACGGGAATCATGAAAAATATTGATATAATTCTCTATTCCGACAAACTTTTTGGGGAGAGGTGAAGCTAATTCCCACGAAAAAAAACTCATATATAAACTGTATATAAGTGGAAAAGCACAAATCAAAACAATAATAATAAAACTCGGAGCCAGAAATATTCCACCAATGTTTCGGTTTGCCCATTGCCTTATATGGCTTAGCATCACTGACCTCCTGGTTATTTCCTTAGAGCCCGGGGTGGACTTATTATTCTAAGTTTTAATTAATCAATCAAACCAATATCCATTATTCTTCCAGCTCTGGATCAATGATTGATAATATTGCTTTTGGATCTCTCTTCCTAAACTATCAGTTATTTTATTCCACTCACTAGCTGCCCAATCCAAAGCTTCTTGTGGAGTTTTTTGCTTAGCTAAAGCCTGGCTGAGAGCAAGGCTTAAAGTATCCATATATTGAGCTGATCCCTGCATGGTCAGTTCGGGATACCCCAATTCAATATTTAACCTAACCCCGTCAAGGTATTCTTTGGCTTCTTCATAAGAAGAAAACATTCCAAAAGCTTCTGGGGTCTCAAAATGGGAAATCCGGAAAGGATCCATTCCCGCATAGCTACTTGATACATAGGCGAGACTCGCGTCCAACGCCATCAGTCGGATAACTTCAAAGGCTAACTCCGGTGCTTTACAGGTTTTGGTAATCGACATGACTCGTCCCGCAGCTAAAACCGGACGATGAAGGACATTCCCATCCGACATTTTGGTACCAGGTACCAACCCAACTCCAATCTTACCTACAACTTTAGAGATCGTCGGATTCGAACCCACTCTTCCTACATCAGTCCAGTTTATTTCCATAGCACACCGACCAGAAATAAAAGCAGCTTGAAGCTCATCAAAACCATAGGTTAGAACTTCAGGTGGACTATACTGTAATGAAGCAACCCAATTTTCAAGCGCCTTCACTGCATCTGGAGTGTTAATCATTGGATTGAGCTCTTCATCAAAGTAGGAACCACCCATGCTGGCATAACGGTTAAACCACCAGGCGTACATAAAATCTCTTTGCCCGTAGGTAGCACAGCCATAAAAGTCTTCTTCAAGTACCTCACCGGCTAAGGTTTCACCTTTTTTACGAGTAAAAAATTCAGCAATATCTAACCATTGATCCCAGGTTTCAGGTGGTTGAAGCTCATAGTTATACTTGGCTAAAAAAGCTGCTTTCTCTTCCGGATTTTCAAATAAATCCTTCCGATACCACATTGCCAAGACATCTCCATCATAGGGGAGTGCATACAATTTGTTATTAGATTTACAATAAAATTCAAGAACCGGCAGAACAATATCTTCGGTTTTCACCGACAATTTCTCATTAAATTCATCAAGAGGCAATAGATAGCCATTGATGACGAAATCTCCTAACATTTTTGGGAAAAATATTACAATATCATAGGCACCAGTATCTGCAACAAATTCGGTTTTAAGTTTACTATAGACTTCTTCAAATGGAAGTGAATGTAAAACAAGATTAACCGGTAGCTCAGCTTCTAATTGATCCTTATACCAT
>JAGPGC010000074.1 GCA_018056205.1 Candidatus Atribacteria bacterium
CAGTAGGAGAGATGAAGGTAGTTGAAGAGAGTGTGAAAAAACATGATGCTACTTTGTCAGAGATAAATGAAAAAATTTCTGCTCTTCCAGATTTTACCGCTTATGAAAGAAACATTGCTGAAATTGGAGATAGGTTAAATAAAATTGGTGAACAAAGTGAACAACTAACTCAAAAATTAAAAAGTTTAGAGAATTTTGGTACCCGAATAGAGATATTTGATCAAACCATCAATAATTCTATTAACCGAATCGAAGTATTAGAGAAAGCTCTTATTGAATTAAGACAAATAAGCGAGAAGAAGGATACTCAAATCTCTGATCTTACTACAAAGTTAAATCAACTGGAAACCTTAAGTACCGAAATTCCTCTCATAAAGGATCAAATTATTGCTTTAAATGTAGATCAAAGGTTTGCCGATACCGCACAGAAAATTGAATTTCAGAATAAAAACTTACAAAAACAGATTGAAGCTTTAAAAGTTGAGTTTGAAGAAAGCTTGCAAAAGAATGAATCAGAAAGACTTGCTTTTATTGAGAAATTAGATTTTTCTCAAAAAAAGGTTGAAGAACAAAAACAAGAACTGGTATCTTTCCAGAGCAGTTGGGAAAAGGAGTTGGAAACATTAAAAACTGAAAATGAAACGAGATTGAGCCAAATCCAAGATAAACTTAATACTCAACAGAACTTAATCCAAACCAGAATCTCGGAAATTGATCAACTGAAAGAATCACTTACTCAGCTTTCACAAAAGGTTTCTTCTTTCGAAGAAAGTGTAAATAATGTTCAGGGATTAGAAACTAAGGTAGCCGACTTAGGTCATTCAATGACCAACCTTGAAGGTAAAATGAGTACCATGAAAACCACGGTGGAGAGCGAAGTTCAGTCGATTCGTAATCAAATTGAAGCTCTCTCCAGTTCACTACAGGGAATGGAAACAAAGCAACAATCTTCTGTTGAAGAGATAACCAACCTCAAGGAACAGCTTGCTCAATTAATGAAATATTCTACCGCCCTATCTCAATATGAAACGCTGCTGGCTGATCTGGATACCATTAAAAGAACTTTAGCTGAGACCACCAGTCAATTTGTTGCTCAAAAAGATTTTCAAAACTGGAAGCAACCACTGGAAAAAACATTGGCCGATTCAACAAAAACAATTGACAATCTACGAGGTAAAATGAGTACCATGAAAACCACGGTGGAGAGCGAAGTTCAGTCGATTCGTAATCAAATTGAAGCTCTCTCCAGTTCACTACAGGGAATGGAAACAAAGCAACAATCTTTTGTTGAAGAGATGACCAACCTCAGTTCCCTAATAAATTCAAGTTTATCCAATATGGATTCTAAAGCCAATGTTTTAGAATCCAATCTTAAACAACTTGAGGAAGCTCAAAAAACCATAGTCACTCATTCAGATCAATTGGAGGTTTTAGTAAATGGATTTAATCGATCTTTAGAAGACACCAAAAACCAAGTCGTAAACTTAACAGGAAAATTAGAGGAGAGATTAGATCAAATAAAAACTGAGTTTACTGTTGGTCAGGAAAAAACCTTTAAGGAACTTCAAGCTCAGATAGAAGAAATTAGAGTTACACTTCCTAATCTTGAGTTATTAAAGAAAACCCAATCAAAAATAAACGAGCTCGCTATTAGTGAAGAATCTTTGAAGCAGAAAATTGAATCAATTCAAAACGAAAAAGCTATGATCCTCAGTGAAATCGAGGAGCATGGGGAAAATATTGTTCTACTACAAGAAAACTTAGAAAATATTCGGAGTCAACAACCTTCCAATGATGAAGCAGTGATTAGTATTGAGGAAAAGATTCAATCCCTTCAGTCCTTCAAAGATGAGTTAGAGACTCGAATCGTAAAAACTGATGAGCAACTTAAATTATTGGAAGCAGCTACCAAGGAATGGGAAAATAAATGGGAAGCTATGAATGACCTTTTGGAAAAAAATACATCCGAAGTGAAGCAGTTAATTGAAGAAGTAAAGAATGAATATCAAAAAGTTCAAGTTGATATTGCAAAGAAAATTGACGAGGAAAAATTAAAATCATCTTTGGATACTTTCAATATTTCAATGAATCAAATTTTAGACCGCGTTGGGAAACTTGAGCAGTTTAATCAGGAGTTAACTAAGAAAGAAATATTTGCTCGAGTTGATGCCATCGAAAGTGAAATAGCTGTTACAGAAGGTAAAATCGAATCTATTATTCAAGAACGTGGGATAAGCATGACGGAGGTCACAACACTTAAAGAAGCTATTGATGATTTAAAAGAAAATAAATTAGCTATTGAGGAAAAGGTTGATAAGTTGTTTGATACTCTTGATGAGCAAAAATTTATAGAAGAAACTCAGCAATCACTTCAAAATATGAATCAAGAAAAAGATAATTTACGAGTTGAAATCGAAAGATTGAGTGGTGAAAGGTTTGATATAGAGGAGGATTTAAAGGTTAAACAGGAAGAATTGAATCGAATTGATCAGGAATTGATAACCTTAAAAGAAGAAAAACAATCAGCAGAGAATATTCAAAAGCTTGAGGAAGAAAAAAAGCGGATAGAAAAAGAAGTACAAAATCTAACCCGTGAGGTAGAAAACAAGTTAAATCAAATTGAAATTCTCCAAAAAAAGATTCAGGAACTTGCTGCGCAATTGGATGAATCCAAGAAATATACTTCATATGTCATTCTTCCCTGTGACAACCTTTGGAAAATAGCACGAAGGTACTATCGGGATGGAACCAAATGGAAAAAAATCCTTGAAGCAAATCCTGGAATCATTGATAGCCCTTATAATTTACAACCTTATACCGAAATAAAAATACCCCGTTTAATCGCATTGAATGAATAAAAGGTAATAATTAGTAATGAGGGAGGCCTATATTTTATGGATTTTATGGAAGTTATAAGAAGCCGCAGAAGTATCCGAAAATACCGTTCTGATGAAATACCTCAACCAGATTTAAATGAGATTTTTGAGGCGGTTCAACTGGCACCTTCGGCTAACAATCTCCAGCCCTGGAAATTTATAATAGTAAGAAATGATAAAAGGAAACGTTTGATTGCCCAAGCTTGTTCTGGTCAGGAGTTTATTGGGGAAGCGCCCATAGTAATTGTTGCCTGTGCAGTTAGTAGGGGTGGATATATTGGGAAATACATGGAAAGCTGGCCAGTTGATGTAGCAATTGCAATGACCCATTTGGTGTTATCAGCTTGGAATAAAGGATTGGGTACTTGTTGGATAGGGGACTTTGATGAAGATAAAATGCGTGAAATATGTAACATTCCAGCCTCAGTCCGAATTGTGGCGGTTACCCCACTCGGTTATCCCGTGAAGTCGGTTCCAGCAACCTCGCGACGGCCTTTGGAAAAGATCATATGTCAGGAGAGTTTTACTAACTGAATAAGAGGGATAATGGGAATCATAAAAATTGAAGTTGAAGATATATTAACTTTAAAAAAGAATCATCCTTGTGGTAGTCAACAATGGAAGGTAACCCGTATTGGTACTGATATTGGAATGAAATGCATGAAATGTGGTCATTTTGTAATGATTTCCCGACAGAAACTGGAAAAAACTATTCGTGAAATAAACCGACAGGGTCGTTCTTTAAAACCAGTAGATGCTGAAATTGAAGTTGAAATTGAGTAAATTATTAGGTTCTCCTCTCAAATATAAACTATACTCATAGGAGGAGAACCTAATAATGGTTATTAATCCTTTTTGATAGTAGGGGCGATTTTTTCCTGGGTTTGCCACTGTCCGAAAAGAAAGCCGTCTCGGGCTATTTTCCCCAAGAAATGTCTTAAAATTGGTGATATTAAAGATGGTTGAGCGTTAGAAAGTTGAGTTCCTGGGAGAGGAAGAAAAGAATGAGCATGGATTTTTGCACCTCGTTTTATGAGTTTTGTAATGGATTGAATGGTATCTCGTTCATCTTCTTCATTTTCACCAGGAAGACCAAAAATGTAATCCACTGCTACTTGAAACCCGTTTTGAATAGCTAGATCTACTGCTGAAAAAACTTGTTCCTGAGTATGCCCACGATGGAGCATCTTTAGTAATCGATTACTTCCAGTTTGTCCACCAAAAATTAGGGTTCGGCTGTCAGAAAATTCTTGGAGGATTTTTATTGATTCATTAGTAATAAATTCAGGACGGATTTCGGAAGGGAAGGATCCGAAAAAAATCCTTCCTGATCCACCTAAGATTTTTCTAATTCCTTCCAAGAGGGAAAAAATAGAGTTTAGATCCATAGATCGTCCATCTTTTGATCCATAAGCTAAAGCATTTGGGGAGATGAAACGGATGTCAGTCAAATTCTTTTTTTTCATTTCCCGACAATATTCAAATATTGCTTCTCGACTGCGATGCCGGATATCGGTTCCAAATAGCCTGCTAGTTTGGCAAAAATAACATCCATAAGGACAACCCCGAGTGATCTCGATGAAACCGTATTTTCCCAATTTATTTGGAGAGGGAGAATAGAGGTCAAGATTAACTCGACGATTTGATTTTAAAATTGTTGGAGTCATGATGGAATAATTATTTTTAGCCAATGAAATAATATCTTGGATTATATCCTCAGCCTCTCCCTTGACCAACCAATCAGCAAGGCCTTGAAAAGTTTCTGGTGCTGCAGTAAGGTGAGGACCCCCGAGACATATTTTAACTTGTGGCTGAACCGATTTACACTTTTTTAAAAGTTCTTGGGCTTTTTTATAGTCAGGGGTCATAATTGACATGAGAGTTAAACCAGGTTGGTTTTGAGTTAGATGATAGAGAAGATCGGATTCTTGAGAGCAAAAAAAAACTGAAGTTGATTCCACAAGGGGTGGTTTTGTAGGGCTCCAATGAGAGCATTCAAACTGTTTTTATTTTGAGGTGGATAATAAATGTAAATAGGGTAGTTATCCATGTGAGGTAAGAAATAGGGCTAATGACGTTTTTGGTCGAGATATTCGATGGCTATTTGAGATATTGTGTTTATAAATTCTCGACATTTCAGATTAAGGTTATTTTTTCGATACACACTTAATCCTTCTTCAGTATTCATAGGAACACCAATTAAATCAATACAATCGATGGCTCCTAATTCTTTTTTGACATCATTAATAAAATGTTCCACTAATAAATAGAGGTCATCACGAGTTTTTTTATCATTGGCTTGGTCGCGCCCAAATTTTATACCTAAGGCCATAATTGACCCGGTAATAGCTCCACAGACATTGCCAGTATGACCCAAACCACCACCAAAGCCAGTTGCCAAACGAGGGAAGAGCTGGCAAGTTTTTCCTAAATAATCACTTAGTCCCATTAATGTTGATTCACAGCAATTAAATCCTTGTTGATGATATTCTGTTGATTTTGGCATATTAATCCTCCTTTTGATATAAACCTCTTTCCGCTATTTGTTTAATATTATCAAATTTTGCAGAAGATGAAAACCTATTAAAAACCGTTGGCTTATATTAAAACATAGAAATGATTTATAATAGACCGCCATGTTACTTTCTTAGACCAGATAAGGATGAAAATAAAACAAATATAACTCACCCCTCCCAAGAGGGGAATAAAAAATTGAATAATGAAAGTCTTTTCAAAAAATTCTCATCTAAAGGAGGGGTGTCACGCAGTGACGGGGTGGGTGCCTTTCAGTTTTTTACTCATCACTGTTTACTCATCACTCGTTACGGTATTTTCAGGGTAGACCTTCATGTGGCTTTTAGCCGCACCACATAAGGATGAAAATAATGCCCCCTCACCCTGACCCTCTCCCACCAAGGGGCGAGGGAAATAGAAATTTGAAATAATAAGAATGTTCCTTCTCCCTCGATGGGAGAAGGTGAGGATGAGGGTGGTATTTAAACTCATTACTGTTCACCCATCACTCGTTACGGTATTTTCAGTATAGGATAAAAAAAGCTGATAAGGTGATATACTCATTACTACTCATTGGTC
>JAGPGC010000075.1 GCA_018056205.1 Candidatus Atribacteria bacterium
CATTATGCCTTCCAAAAGAAGTGGCCATCCTCCCTTGGTCCTCATCTCTTGGATGATTACCAGTATCCCACCGACGATAGCAAAGATACCTATCAGTTGAAGAAAAGCAACCGCACTTATTGCTGGCCAAACTAAAATCATAATACCAATTAATATTGCCGCAATCCCTCGCCAAACCAAAGCACTCCAATTTCCGGTAAATACTTTTTTTTCAAACAGCATTTAATGATCTCCTCCTTGATTTTATTTTCCCAGTTAAAATTGAACTTATTTATATTGATATCGAAATTATAGCAAAAAATTTAATATTAAGTTTTATTTTTAAGTATTTGGTAAAAACATTGAGCATTTTCGAGCATGTTATGGTCATTATTAAAAAAAGCATATATTTTTTCTGGTTTTAAAGAACAACCATGATCAGCAATTTCTTCCAATTCCTGAGAAAGATAATTGTGATTATACCATCCCGTTCTTCCATGAAAACGAATATATATGATATTGTCAGATAGAATAATTTTATTTTGAAGATCAGGACTGTCGACACTCACCAATACGGCTGGGATCTGTTTCATCTCTTTGATCCATTTTTCTTGAAACCATTCAGAATTTCTCATTTCGATGGCAAATCGACAATATGGTGGTTGAGGAATGAATTGGAAAAAATGATTCAAGGTATCAAATTGTTTGGGAGTAAATGAGGGAGGTAATTGGAATAGATAAAAATCAATAAGACTTTCCAGAGGTTCAAAAAGGCGGACAAAGGCTTCCCATATAGGATATGATTCCTGATTTAAACGATGAATATGGGTAATGCGTCGGGATACCTTTATTGAAAAACGAATACCCTTCCCCTTTTGCGCCCAGGATTTGATTTGGTTAGGAAAGGGGAATCGGTAAAAACTGGCATTGAGTTCAACGGCGTTTAATTGGCTGTTTTCAATATACCAGGTAAAATTTTTTCCCTTATTCCAAGAGTAAAACCATCCACTGGTTCCAACATAGATTTCCATGAAAAAGCTTCCCCCTCCTTAATTCTTACTACAAGCACTCAAATACCTGAACCAAGGATTTATATGCTTGAATAAAAATCGGGTAAAGCTGATTATAAGTTTCAACATCTTCGGAGAAAGGTCGAAAGCAATCTCGGATTTCTATCAATTCTTCAGCAATTTCAAATCCAGGGAAAATCCCTACCCCTATTCCTCCGGTAATAGCTGCACCTAAAGAAGTTGCTTCTTCGAGATATTTCGGTCGTAAAATTTCCAGGTTAAACATACTGGATAAAACCTGTGCCCAAAATGCTCCTCGAGCTCCTCCACCAATCATACGCATATTTTCAATCTCCATACCTTGTTCTCGGAAAGCATCGAGGATAATCCGAAGGTTGAAGCTCACTCCTTCAAGAACCGCCCGGATAATATGAGGTTTTCGATGGCGGGCAGTTAAACCGATAAAAGTACCCCGAGCATGAGGATTCCACCAGGGAGCACGTTCCCCAAGAAGATAGGGAAGGAACAGAAGACTTTCGGCTCCAGCCGGAACTTTGCTTGCCTCTAAGTTCATTACATCATAGGGACTGATACCCAGTTCGAGAGCAATTGCTTTTTCTCTTTCACAAATGGCATCCCGACACCACTGGTAAGAACCACCAGCTGCCTGCATGGTACCGGTGGGCATAAATAAACCCTTAGCTAAATGATGAAAGGTAAAATTCCTTTTTTCGCTATCATAAAAAGGACTATTGCTTGCTAAAGCAATCCAGGACGAAGAACCCAAATAATTATAGGCTTGACCTGCTCTTACCACCCCGGCACCGACTGCAGCGCAGGGACCATCTCCACCACCAATCACTACTGGTGTTCCAGGAAGCAAACCGGTTTCTCGGGCTGCTTCTGGAGTTACTTCTCCTACCACTTCAGCTGAGGAATAAAGTGGTGGTAGTTTATTCGGATCTATTTCAGCCGCATTTAATATTTCCTCAGACCACTCTTCTTTTACCAAATCAAATAAATTGGTACCGGAAGCATCGGAATAATCACTGGCAAATTGTCCGGTTAACCGATAAACAATATAGTCTTTTGCCATTAGAAAATATTTAGCATTTTTATAAACATCAGGAAAATGATTTTTAAGCCAAAGGATTTTCGCTAAAGAATAATTAGGGCTCAAACGGTGACCGGTAATCTGATAAATCTGATCTTCGTCTATTTTTTCTTTAACCCAATCGACTTCCTCAACCCCACGACGATCAGCCCAAATGAGAATCCGATGCAAAGGATTCCCGGCTGAATCTACCGGTAAGGCACCCATCATCTGCCCGGAAAAGCTAACCACGGCAATCTCATCCGGTTTAAAACCGCTATTTTCAATCAATTTTCTCGTCGTGATGGTAACCGCTTCCCAATAATCTTCGGGATTTTGTTCAACTGACAAAGAATCGGGGAAAAAAGTATCGTAGTCAAAAAATTCACTGTCAATTAAACAGCCATTTTCATCAAATAAAGTTGCCTTATTTCCGGTGGTTCCTAAGTCATGAGCCAAGATCAGTTTCGCCATGATTATCTTCCTCCTTCAAATCTTTTATTATTAAACGTAGAGTAACAATTCGTTTTCCTTTCATTCTCTCAACTTTAAATTGATAATGGTCAATATTAACTATTTCGCCTAATTCTGGTATTTTCCCTAAATGTTCCATCACCAACCCTCCAATTGACTCAAATTCCTCGCTTTCGGGGATGGTCAGGGAAAGCAGTTCATTGAGATCGTTAACTGGCGTTGAAGCCTCTACTAAGTATTCGTTTTTACCAACTTGACGATAGGGCGGCGCTTCCTGGTCATGTTCATCGCGAATTTCACCAACTAACTCTTCAAGAAGATCCTCGATGGTAACCAATCCAGCGGTTCCTCCATATTCATCCAAAACAATTGCCATATGAATTCTTTTTTGTTGAAGTTCCCTTAGTAGCTCAATAATCTTTTTAGTAGCTGGGATAAAGTGAACCGGCCGAATAAATTGTCGAACTTTTATATCACCATTTTCTAACTTTTCTAAAGAAGGAAGCACATCTTTAATATGAACAAATCCTAAAATATTATCTAAATCATCCCGAAAAACTGGTATTCTTGAGAAATGGGAATTCATCGATAATTCAAGAAAATCCTTTAGGCTCGAATTGTCTTCAATGCAAACCATATCAGTTCGGGGAGTCATAACTTCATAGGCCATGGTGTCCCCAAAATCAAACACTTCATTGATTAAAACCTTTTCCTCAATAGGCACCGTTCGTTGCTCAGTGATAAAGATACGGAGTTCTTCATCGGTATGGGTTGAACGATCAATATGGGTAATACCAAATATTCGAGAGATAAAATCGGTGGAAGCCGAAAGAATAAGTGCCATTGGTTTAAAAGCTATTAATAAATATTCTAAGGGCTTGGCTAATCGGATAGACAATGCTTCGGGGTTACTCATAGCAATTCGTTTCGGTACCAGTTCTCCAAAAACCAGAGAAAGATATGAAATGACTAATGTTACCACAATTAATGATATCTCACCACCAAAACGACCCAGTATCGGCAAGCCAGTTGCCTCCAGTTTCCTCCCCAGATCGTGGGATAAAGAGATTGCTCCAGTAGCACTGGCAAAAAAACCAGCCATGGTAACGCCAATTTGAATGGTGGCTAAAAATTGGCTGGGATTTTTCAATAATTGATTGATTGCCTCTACTTGTTTTGATTTGTGGCTTTCGAGAAGTTTTAATTTGCTTCGGCGCAAAGATATAATGGCTATTTCTGAAGCCGCAAAAAAAGCATTAATAAAAATTAAAATGAATATAAGGAGTATTGTCGTTGCATAACTCATATACTCGCCTTTTTGCTCCTTTCTTTAATTACCTTTTACCTTAAATAATTCTTGAAAAGCGGAATAAAAACCAACTTCTTGACAAAGTAGGAAAAAATCCTGAATTTCACTACGATTTTTTCCTATCATTAAATTTTTAACCATAGAATAGGAATTGATATAAAAATCCCTGGCTTGAGCTCTTGAGGTATCATTTTCCTTATCTTTATTACCAAAATTCTGCGGCGCAACCGGAAAAAGGAAATCAGCAAAACCTTCTTCAAACCATTGAGGAAGCGAAAGGCTATTTTGATGGATGACAGCGTGAAAAAGTTCGTGAGAAAGAGTGTTTTCTAAGATACCCTTTTGGGACAAAAGGTAAGGATTACGAAGATGAATCTCACCCTCGCGGTAAACTGCAGCTGACCAATTAGGAAAATTATGGTTTTGAAAAGTGAAACCATTGGGATGGAAAATGACTCGTATTTCTATCTCGGTATTTAAACCAGTGTAAAAATAAATAGTATTAGCTGCTCTTTCCAGGCATTGTTCAACTTCTAATTGTGGGTATTGCATTTGACTAGATAGAGCTACAAAAGTCATATTCAAACACCATCCTGGTGTTTGAAATAATATCAGTAATAATATCACTGTAACAAGCGCCAGATGGCGCCTGCTACAGTGATATTCATCTTCCACTGGTAAATTCATACTCTTTTGAGTACCCCCGAACTTCCGGGAAATACATTAAATAGGCTTGAGCAGGCCGTACATAAAATGAGCCCACATCCCGGACCCTTAAATAATATCTTATCATATTTTCTCCTGCTTCAATACTTGAAACGAAAAGGACCGGAAGTTGGTCATAAATTTTCTTGTTTACATAAATTGGGAAATCAGAATTGTAGCTGTCACCTTCATCTTGAAGTTGATAAACATAATCATTCCGAATGAGCTCAAAACCTGCAGCCATACCATCTTCGATAACCAAATTATCGAATTGGTATGGGCTTTCAATTAGTATTTCACACATCAATTCATCACCAGGTTGCAGTGAAGAAAATGCTTCTTTGGTAAAAACATAATTTCCTTCTTGGTTCTTTATCGGTTTGAGTTTCCAATAGTTTTTACTGACCTTGAGTTGAGAAGAAGGAGGCACATTAGAGGTAAAACCTCTTATTTTAACCGTCATGAGATAAATCCCTTCCCCTGACAATTCCAGTTGATTTTCTCCCGAAAGTAAATTTTCCCCATTCAGACTGATTTTTTTACTTAAGTCGCCTCGTTCGAATTGACCTTCTGCAACTTTTTCCGAATTAAGAACCAGCTGATAGCCGGCTTCAGAAACAGTTGATTCTTCTTGGAATAACGATGCCAGTTTCAAAAAGTAAGCTTTTTCTATGGTATTGATATACCAATCTGATTGTATATTGCGAAGAAGCCAAAGGAAGGTTTTTTCTGCTATAGGCCGATTTTCTTTATTTAATGCTAAGGTTGCCCAGCAGGTTGCTAAAAATCGATCATCTTCCCAAGGCTTTTCCGGATTGAAATAGCCATAAAAAACCGCATCTCCAATTGGCTTGGCCTTTTTTATCAGCTCTTCAAGCAACCTTTGTTGAGTATTTCCTTGTGCCACCAAGCTTAACCAAGCCAGTTCTTTTACATCCATTGTTTGTAATCTTTTTTCTATTTCAAAAGAGGTAAAATCGGTTATTTTCTCTCCAGCCTGGCTTAATACATAATAGCTCATAGCTCTTTCCCAAGGAACAGTGTCATTTTTTACACTCATCAAATAGGATTTTGCCTGGAGAATGGAATTATCAGAAACTAAATAGCCCTTTTCTCGAGCCATTATTAAAGCCAGCAGGGCATGAGAAGTATTAAAAACGTTACTATCATCAAGATTCCACCAACCCCAACCTCCATCATAGTGTTGCAAAGAATAGAGCTGATAAATCCCTTCCTGGATTTCCCGTGGTACGGTTTTTGTCCACTCCAAGTTTTCAGGAAGAGGTAAGGAAAGAAGAGATATAATTCGACTGGAGGTTTGCTCAGTACAACCATAGGGGTAATAATACATATCTTCCATGATTT
>JAGPGC010000076.1 GCA_018056205.1 Candidatus Atribacteria bacterium
ATATATGACCATATTACTCAACTTATTGATACAGTTGAAACTGACCGTGAATTAATATCCAGTATGATTGATATTTACCTTTCGAGTATCAATAATCGATTAAATGAAGTAATGAAAATTCTCACCATGATTGCCACTATCTTTATGCCTCTTTCTTTTATTGCTGGAATATATGGTATGAATTTCAAACATATGCCTGAGTTATATTGGAAATGGGGATATCCAATCTCATTGATGATTATGGGATTTATAGCACTGGTTATGTTGTATTTCTTTAATAAGAAAAAATGGTTATAAGTAGAATCATGAATATTTCTTGATATTAAAAAACTAGTTTTAATCAAATAATTAAAGAACATTATTTGATTCTAAGGAGGATCGGGTATTTATGAAAGAAGAGTCATCAAAAGGGACTCCCCCCTTAAACCGTAAAAAGGGAGGGAGTAAAATTCCAAAATCTTTAGGACCGGTAGTTAATTTAGAGGAACATGTTTTCCCTGATTGGTGGCGAAGGATATTTAATTCGATTTATTTGAAAACTGATGCTGATGTTGTTGAGGATAATAACATCACTCGGAAAGAAGTTGATTTATTTTCTAAAATTGTCTTATTAACCCCTGATGACAAAGTATTAGATCTTTGTTGTGGACAAGGAAGACATTCCTTGGAGCTTGCTAGGCGAAACATGAAAAATATCTATGCATTAGATCGATCCCATTATTTAATCCAGAAAGCTAAAATTCAAGCTAAAAAAGAAGGATTAAATATCCAATTTCGAGAAGGAGATGCCAGAAAGCTTCCCTATTCGAGTGATTTTTTTGATGTCGTTTTAATATTAGGAAATAGTTTTGGATATTTTGAAACCGTTCAGGATGATATAAAAGTTTTAAAAGAGTTATTTCGAGTTCTTAAACCTTGGGGGCGTTTATTAATCGATGTTGCCGATGGTGAATTTTTAGCTAACCATTACGAGCCCCGTTCCTGGGAATGGATTGATAAAAAATATTTTGTTTGTAGAGAACGTTCTCTTTCGGTTGATGGCCATCGACTAATTTCTCGAGAGATAGTCAATCATGTTGATCGAGGGGTTATTGCTGACCAGTTTTATGGGGAAAGGCTTTATGTCGAAGATGAACTTCACCAGCTTCTCAAAAATTCCGGCTATGATGATATAATTTTTCATGGAAAAATTTCTTCAGATTCCCAAAGAAACCAAGATTTAGGAATGATGAAACAGAGAATAATTGTTACTTCTCGTGTAAAAAAGCCTTGGACTCCGAGTAAGAAAAAGTTACAGCCAACTGTTCGAAGAGTGGCGGTTTTATTCGGTGATCCGGGGAAACCAGATATTTTAAAACCAAGTTCAGTTTTTGATGAAGATGATTTTTATACAATAGATCAGCTTAAATCAGCCTTACGTGATTTAACAGAATATAATTTTATTTATCTCGATAACCATCGTACCTTGATAAATGATTTGGTTTCCCTAAAAGGGAAAATTGATTTTGTTTTTAATTTATGCGACGAGGGATTTAATAATGATCCTCGAAAGGAATTACATATACCATCTTTACTGGAAATGATTGGCATACCATATACTGGATCTGGACCTCAATGTTTAGCTTATTGTTATGATAAGTCATTAATAAGAGGAATGGCTCGTGAGATGAATATACCGGTTCCCAAAGCTTATTTTATTAAACCGGAAGATACAACTTTTGACCTCATGATAAATTTTCCAGTTATTGTAAAACCAAATTTTGGTGATTCCAGCTTTGGAATTACCCAAAAAAGTGTGGCTTACAGAATTGAAGAACTAATGGATGCTATATCGGATATTCGCAGTCAATTTGGCTACGAAAAACCTATTTTAGTTGAGGAGTTTTTAAATGGAGCAGACCTTAGCCTTGGGATTGTTGGGAATTCCCCCGAATCATATATAGTACTCCCTTTATTAGAGGAAGATTATTCAGAACTTCCAAAGGAATTGCCTAAAATTTGTGGATACGAAGCTAAGTGGCTTTCAGATTCTGCCTATTGGAAAATTAAATCAGTTGCAGCCAAAATACCCGAAGAGATTGAAAAAATAATCATAGATAGTTCATTAAAGCTTTTTGAAAGGTTGGAATGTCGAGATTATGTTCGTTTCGATTGGCGTTTAGATGATTTGGGAAGCCCTCGGTTATTAGAAGTAAATCCTAATCCGGGTTGGTGTTGGGATGGGCATTTAGCCAAAATGGCGAAATTAGCTGGAATGTCCTATGTTGAATTATTAGAATCAATATTGAAAGCGGCTGAGGTTCGTTTTGGATTTCGAAGTTTAAATGGGGTCAAGAAACCTTTTAATACCGAACTTCAACTCATAGGTCAAGAAACAACTTAAAACTCATAGGTCAAGAAACAACTTAAAATAAATTTTATCAGGAGGTCTTTCATTATGAGAACTCGTCGATTAGGGAAAACCAACCTCGAGCTAACGGTGATTGGGTTTGGATCCTGGGCAATAGGTGGTGGAGGATGGAGAAATGCCTGGGGTCCTCAAGATGACTCTGAATCCATAGCTGCTATAAAGAAAGCTTTAGATCTTGGTATAAATTGGATAGATACTGCTGCTATTTATGGGCTTGGCCATTCAGAAGAAATAGTTGGCAAGGCTATAAAAGGTATTTCTAAAAGACCGATCATTGCAACGAAATGTGGTTTAGTATGGGATGAAAAGAAAAATATTACTAACCGGCTTAAACGAGAGAGCATTAAAAATGAGGCTGAAGCAAGCTTAAAAAGATTGGATGTTGATGTCATTGACCTTTACCAAATCCACTGGCCGATTCCCGATGAAGATATTGAAGAAGGATGGGAAGCAATGGCTCAGTTAGTAAAAGAAGGAAAAGTGCGATATATTGGAGTATCGAATTTTAATGTATCACAAATGAAACGCGCTCAATCAATTTACCCAATTGCTTCCTTACAACCTCCTTATAGTATGTTAAAAAGGGATGTGGAAGAAGATATTTTCCCCTTTTGCCGACAAAATTCAATCGGTATTGTTGTTTATAGCCCTATGCAAAAAGGTTTACTTACTGGGAAGATCACCCGTGAACGAGTAGCAAACTTTCCAGAAGACGATCACCGACGAAATGACCCTGATTTTAATGAGCCATTAATCAGCTTCAATCTTGAATTAGTTGATAAGCTGGTTCCAATAGCAAGAAAACATAATAAAACTCTCGCTCAATTAGCAATTGCTTGGGTTTTGAGACGTCCGGAAGTAACCTCAGCTATTGTTGGAGCTCGGCGTCCAGATCAAATCGCTGAAACAGTCTTAGCTGGCGACTGGATTCTTCCTCAAGAAGATATTGATAATATTGAAAAACTGCTTGCTGAACGTGAGCAAAAGATAATGAATATGAATAAATAACTTAAATAAGGAAGAGGATAATAATTTTACTATCATTTTATCCTCTTCCTATTATTTATAAGTACAAAAATGTCAATTATAAATGAAGTGGCTTCATCCTTTTCTTAATCCAAATTCGCTTTTTTTAGGTGTTGATTCTACTTTTTTTAGTTAAAGTAAGCCCTCCTTTTTCAATAAAGGGAGCCCGGCAGCTCCCATAACACTCGCTTTTCCTTTAAAACTACCTAAAACCAAATCGGGAAGGGGAAAGGACCAAAATTGGTGTTTGGTATAATAAGATTGAACCAGATTAAGCCAAAAATCTCCAGTTTCAGCTATTCCGCCTCCTAAAACGATTGCTTCTGGATCAAAGATTTGAGCAATATTGGCTAGACCAATTCCTAAATAATAAGCCGCTTGATTGACAATACTGGTGAAGGGTAGCATATTTTCTTGAGCTTTTTGCATGATAATTGCTCCACTCACCGTCTTTTTAGTCAAATGATAAGCTTCTCTTTCCATGGCACTTCCCGAAGAAAGAGCTTCGAGACATCCAGCATTTCCACACCGACAAAGAGGTCCACCAGGCTCAACAATGATATGCCCTAATTCAGCCGAAATTCCCCTTGCTCCCCTAATAAATTGTTTTTCCCAAATCAAAGTTCCTGAAATACCAGTACCGACGCTTACATATACCAGGCTTTGATATTTTTTTCCGGCACCAAAAAATACTTCTGCAATAGCACCACTTCGTACATCGTGTTCCAAGTAGAATGAAATATTTAATTTTTTAGAAAGAATCTCAACAACCGGAACATTTCTCCAGTTGAGATTTTCGGAATAAATCATGACCCCTCGTGTAATATCAACCAGACCTGGACAGGCAATCCCCATCCCCACTAATTCATTCCTATTTTCAAGTTTTTCCATAAGAAAATGAGCTAAATAAACAACATCATTTAAAACTTTCTCGACTCTTCTCTCTGGTTCAACTGGAATCTTTTCGTAAGTAATAATTTCTAATTTATCGTTTACTAATACTCCAGCTATTTTCGTTCCTCCTAAATCTATACCAATTGAATAAGCCAATATTTATCTTCCTCCTCAATATTCAATTTATGAGGTCATTTGTTGAAGAAATAAATTAGATTGCACTTCATCATACATTACCATTATATTTTTCAGAGGGGTATCCGGTTGGATATTATGAGTTGCTCCTAAAAGCAATCCACCATTGTATCCTACTGTTTGAATGCGGGTTTTTACTTCGTTTCGAACCTCTTCCTCATTTAAAAAAGGAAGAGTTTCTTGTTCATCAATGGTACCAAAGAAAGCCAGTTGATCACCGTATTTTCTCTTTATTTCAATAGGATCCATACACTTGGGTTGTATTGGATTGAGTACATCAAGGCCTAACTCAATAAGGTCAGGGATAATTGGTTCGATATTCCCATCACTATGATAAACAATGATAATATTCGGATTGGATTGTTTAAAAGTTCTAAAAAGCTGGTCGAGGCGGGGTTTTAATCTCTTCCTCCAAACCTGTGGTGAAATCATCATTCCCTGCTGGGTTCCAACATCGTCTCCACACATAATAATGTCAACACCAAGGGAGATCATTTGTTGACCAATAGCTTGATAAAAATGGAGAGTTTGATCAAGGATATATTCAATAATTGGATTTTCTTGGAAAAATTCAATTAGAAATTTTTCTAAGCCAACCAAGTACCAGGAAGGTTCAAAATTAGTACTTCCCAAAAATCCCATAGTAGCAAGCTGAAGACGATTCTTCTGAAGAATTTTTTTGGCTTGGTCAAATCGACCTGGAGCCCAAGGATCGGGAAATTGATACTGATCGATTTTGTTAAGGTCAGCTAAAGGATGAAAGATCATCTCGTTATAATAACCAACTCGTTTATATCCAATTCCCCATTCGTCGGTAAAACTCCCATCAGAATAGTTAATATTATGGAAGCCAAGAGGTGGGCTAAATGAAACCCGTTTGACATCGTTGCCAATAATTTCATCAAGGTCATCTGAGGAACAACGAAAATATTGGCAAAGCTGCCCTTCTATTTGAGGAGTAAAAGAATTAAAGATTGGCACTCGATCCGGTTTTACCCTCCTAAGAGCATTTAATACTCTCTGTTTCGAAGTCATATTCATTACTCCTTCAAAGCACCGAAAGTTAATCCACTGATTAGATTTTTGGGAACAATAATACCAAAAATAATAATTGGAATGCTAACCAAAAGTGAAGCAGCACACATTTGCCCCCAGGATATTTCAACAAAACCGATGAAATTATAAACCCCCACTGTCACTGTACGACGGTTTACCCCAGTGAGAATTAAAGCAAAAAAGAATTCATTCCAAACAAAAATAAAACAGAGAACCGCACTAGCAAGAATACCGGTAAAAGAAATGGGCACAGTGACATGCCATAAAACTCTTAAACGATTACAGCCATCTATCA
>JAGPGC010000077.1 GCA_018056205.1 Candidatus Atribacteria bacterium
GAGCACGTGAGTCAAATGCAGCATGACCAAAACGATCATAAGTGGCACGTTTTTCAGCATCGGATAAAACTTGATAGGCTTCATTTATCTCTTTAAATTTCTCAATGTTATCATTATTGCCTAGGTTGGCATCAGGATGGTACTGTCTAGCCAATTTTCGATAGGACCTTTTAATCTCTTCTAAAGAAGCGTTACGATTCACTCCTAATACTTCATAATAATCCCTTTTCATGCTCAAATCACCTTTACATATTTCCAAATTAATCGGATAAGAATATGATTACTTTATATCAATTCCGTAAAAAAATCAAAGAGGTTTCGACCATCAACGGTACTGAGGCTTAAAGAGGAAATTTACCAAAAGAAAATCCCTTAGACCGAGTGCTTATTGGCCTAAGGGATTTTTATCATTTACTTCTGATCATCATCAACTACTTTATAATCGGCATCAACTACATTATCACTTTCATTTCTCGAACTCGAACCAGCTTCAGCTTTTGTTCCGGCTGCCTCACCTGAACCTTGATCCGAAGTCTGTCGATAAAGTTCTTGAGCTAAGGCATGAGATGCGGATTGAAGTTCGTCCATTTTACGCCGAATATCAGCGACGTCATCACCTTTCATTACTTCCTTGAGATCATTCAAAGCAGCTTCCGCTTTGCTCTTGGTTTCAGCCGATAGTTTGCTTCCTGATTCTCTTAAAGTTTTTTCAACCGAATAGGCAAGGTTCTCAGCTTGGTTCTTTAATTCGATTTCCTCTTTCTTTTTTCGGTCTTCTTCAGCATGCAGTTCCGACTCTCGTAACATTCGATCAATGTCTTCTTTCGATAAACCACTGGAAGCTTTTATGGTAATAGCTTGTTCTTTATTAGTCGCCAAGTCTTTTGCTGACACATGGAGAATTCCATCAGCATCAATATCAAATTTGACTTCAATCTGTGGAACTCCTCTCGGTGCTGGTGGAATTCCAGAAAGTTGGAATCTCCCAAGAGAATTATTATCTTTCGCTAATGGTCGTTCTCCCTGGAGTACCTGAATCTCAACGGTTGTTTGATCATCAGCTGCTGTAGTAAAGACCTGACTCTTCGAAACTGGTACAGTAGTATTTCGATCAATGATACGGGTAAAAACTCCCCCCAAGGTTTCAATTCCCAAAGAAAGTGGGGTTACATCAAGAAGAAGAACATCTTTTACTTCTCCTTTTAATACACCAGCTTGAATAGCTGCTCCATCAGCCACCACTTCATCGGGGTTGACTCCCCGTTTTGGCTCTTTCTGGAAAATCTTTTTAACGACTTCTTCAACTTTTGGCATCCGGGTCATACCACCAACTAAAATGACCGAATCAATTTCTTCTGGTTTTAATCCCGCATCTTTCATAGCTCGTTCACAAGGTTCAATGGTACGTTCAATAAGATCTAAGGTTAACTGCTCTAATTTCGCTCTGGTTATGGTCATGACTAAATGTCGAGGTCCAGATGCATCAGCTGTAATAAATGGTAAATTAACCTCAGTTTGGAGCGAACCGGATAACTCAATTTTTGCTTTTTCAGCAGCTTCTTTTAAGCGCTGAAGAGCCATTTGATCTCCACGAAGATCGATACCTTGATCTTTACGGAATTCGTCAATAATGTAATCCATTAATCTCCGGTCAAAATCATCACCACCGAGGAAAGTATCTCCAGAGGTTGATTTTACTTCAAATACTCCTTCGCCAATTTCCAGAATAGAAATATCAAATGTTCCACCACCTAAATCATAGACTGCAATGACTTCTTCCTTTCCTTTCCCCAAACCGTAAGCCAAAGAAGCCGCTGTCGGTTCGTTGATGATTCTTTTTACTTCAAGTCCTGCAATTTTACCAGCATCCTTGGTCGCTTGGCGTTGGCTATCATTAAAGTAAGCCGGAACGGTAATAACTGCCTCAGTTATTTTTTCTCCTAAAAATTCCTCGGCATCCTCTTTGATTTTCTTCAAAATCATTGCTGATATTTCTGGAGGAGTGTATACTCGATCTCCAATTTTTACCGCTGCTTCCCCATGTTTTCCAGGTACAATTTCATAGGGAAGTACTTTGCGAGCCTTTTCAACTTCTGGATCATCATAGCGTCGACCCATTAAACGTTTTATTGAATAAACGGTATTCTTGGGGTTAGTTATTGCTTGCCTTTTGGCTAACTGACCAATTAATATTTCACCATTTTTCGTAAACGCAACAATAGAGGGTGTTAGCCGAGAACCTTCTTTATTGGGTATAATAGTTGGTTGGCCACCCTCCATATAAGCTGCAACAGAATTTGTCGTTCCCAAATCAATACCAATTACTTTTGCCATAGTGTTTGCCTCCTTTACTTTTCTTTCTCTTTTTCATTCCAACGATTTACTGATACCTGAGCTGCACGTAAAACTTCATCATTCAACATATATCCTTTTCTTAATTCATCAACAATTGCATAGTCTTCATAATCAGGAGATGAAATTGTCATCAATGCTTCATGATATTTTGGATCAAATTTTTCACCTAAGGCTGAAATCTGACGTACACCTTCTTTTTCTAAAATGTTTAATAATTTGCGATAGATCAACTCTAATCCTTCTACAAAGGATTGATGAATTTCATTTTTTTTACTTTCAAGAATAGCATTATACATATCATCAATCACCGGAAGAAGTTTTATTATTAGATCTCTATTGGAAGATTTAATAAAATTTTCCTTATTTTGCATCTCTCTTTTACGGTAATTTTCAAACTCTGCTTTTAAGGATTTTAAATTTTTTAGATATTCTTCCGATTTCTTTTTATATTCTTCGGCGGTATTACGATATTCTTCGCAAATACTTCGTAATTGCTCCGAAGAAATTTCATCACAACCCAATTCCTCATTATTGTTTAAGACTTTTTGTTCCTCCTTCTGGTTGTTCATTCTTATATCACCATCCTTACTGATTTCATCCTTCTTTCTGCCTCGTCATGGTCGTGACCTTTAAAAGTTTTACCATCTTAGACTATCGTATTTAATCACTAATTCTCTTATTTGTCAAGTAAGGTCAAAGTAGAAAATTGGATATCTTTACCAAAAAAATATTATTTTTTAAAGGGGGAAGTATAGTAACTTAAGAATCTAATTAGGAATTACTTGTATCAATATTAAATTTATTCTAAACTAATAAAAGATAAACATTGATAAAGAAGGAAGGGGGGTAAAATGAGGAACAAAAAACATAAGCGAGCTGTTTTTTGGAGTAATATTTTATTAATTGGTTTGATTTTGTTTTTCCTTCAAATCATAACTCCAGCTTTTGCCCAGCTTCCAAATACTATAACCTGGAATTTAAAAGATTTCGCTGCCGAAGAAAATGATATCCGATTAGAAGGATATCAACCTTCTTACGTCTTTTTTTTGCCTAACTATAAAGGAGTAAACTGGGATGAAACTCATCTTGCCTTAAAAATTTGGTTTTCAGAAGCACTGAACTCAGAAAGTAGCGTGTCACTTCTTATTAATGAGCAACTGATCTATACCAAACTTTTAAAAGACATCCAGCTTCAACCTGATCAGGTAGCTTATCTCGATATCCCAATTCCTACAACAACTTTAAAAGCAAATGATAACCTAATTAAGTTTGAAATCCAACCCACTCTTATTATTAGCGACAACATTTGCAAGGATGTTTCTTCTGGAAATCTCTGGATAATCATCAAAAAGGAAAGTTTTATTACTTTTAAAACGAAAACTGATTGGATTCCTCAAACCATCGATGATTTCCTACAAAGTATCATGGAATCAATTATTTTTGTACTTCCTCCTCAACCTTGGTCGGATCGAATTCTTCAATCCTATTTCACTATGCAGGCCTTTCTACATAAAATAAATCGAAACCATCCATTTAAGATCTTAACTTTAGTTGCCCCTTCTCAACTTAACTCTTATGATTCAATAAAAAGCTATCAAATATATCTCTTAGAAAATTCAGGGAGCGATTACCAACTTTATGGAAAAAAACTTTTTCTAACTCCAGAAGGAGTAAATGCGATTGCAACTGAGAACCAAAAAATTTTGATAAACAACAGCGGAAAAGTCATTCATTCCTTTAGTGTAAAAACCCCCCCTCAAGCTAATAAAACAACTTTCTTCGATTTAGGTTATTCTTCTTTTAAATTAAAAGGATTCGGAAATATGGAGAGAAACCTACGTTTTTATTATTCTGATATCTCAAATCATCCCACTACATTAACTCTTCGACTTTTTTTTAACCATACTCCACTTCCTCCTGAATTTAAGGGGGAAGCTCTAATCAAGCTATCAATAAACTCTCAACATATTTACTCGCAGCGCCTTGATGCCAAGAGTGGTGGTAAGCTATTACCAATCGAACTCTATTTACCATTTCAATTTTTGAAACCGATTAATAATTTAACCATTGGATTAAGCTATTTTCCCGACCAGGAAAACTGTCGACCAAGTATGATGCCCTTCGAAGGCTTTTTTTCTGATCAATCATATTTTCAGGTTAAAAATAGTACTCAAACCGTATTTTCATCGAGTTGGAAACAAATTACCGCTGTACTCGGGAATAATATAAAAATAGTTCTTCCCACTGAACTTGACCAAGATACCCTCCAAACCGCGGCTGAAATCCTTTCCTCCCTTCAACTCTACAAATCTGCCCTTATCCCAGTCGAAATCATTTTTGGGGATACTTCTCCAGATAATTTACTTAGCTCACCTTCCAGCAAGGTTAAATGGAATCCTTATTATTACCACGGTATTTGGAATTACTATTGGGAAAACTTAATTCAATTACCCAAGATGGTACAAAATACCTTATCAACCCCAGAATACCTTCATCTCAGTTTTTTCCAAAAGTTTATTATGACCATTTATAATATTACCTTACCTTATGGTCAATTTGTTTCTCATTTCCTCGCTTCTTATTTATCAAATCCTATTCCAATCCAGGTTAATCAAATAAGTAACCAACTCTTTATTATTATCAGCCCGGATAAAATACCAACTTATCTTTCCTCACCTATAACTTTTGAATCTAATCAAATGATCATGAAAAACCCTATCCAGAATAAAGAAAAATTTACTATGAGTCTTACTGAACCGATAAGTTGCTTGATGTTTTTTTATCAGAACCGTATACCCTTAATACTTTTCACCACCTATGGTCAAAAATCAATTGCCCTTAGCCATTTTAAAAAATATTTTAACCCTAAAACGACTATTTTTGACCTTTCAGGTAATTTTGCCATTTTTGAAAAAAATGGAATTATTGATATGACTTTCCCCAAAAATCCTCATTCTGGTTACTAAGATAAATCCTCATGTTGCTCGTCAGCTCCAATATGAGGATAAAAATACTTAACATAGGACGTCATGGCGAAGTATGTAAGTCGTGTAAAGATCATTTAAATTGAATATGGACAACTAATCAGAATCATTCGATATATCTTTTTTCTCACTTTCTTTCAATTCAGAGAGCTTTTTTAACTTTTCATTGGCAATCTTAATTTTTTCATTAACTTGGGCTTTTACTGATCCAGGTTCGAAGGTCCCATCCTCAAGCAGCTTACCCGCCTTTATCCCACTGAGAATTTCTATTGCTTCATCAACATTTCTAACCGCATATATGTGGAAAAGGCCATCTCGAACTGCTTGAACGATTTCATCATCTAACATGAGGTTTTGAACATTACTGGCCGGAATAACTACTCCCTGTTTTGAAGTTAAACCTCGATTTTTACATAATTGGAAAAACCCTTCGACTTTTTGGTTCACTCCTCCA
>JAGPGC010000003.1 GCA_018056205.1 Candidatus Atribacteria bacterium
CTATATAACCACCCTGCTTCTTAACTTCTTGAGCAATCATTTTGCAATTTTCTAAGCTTCCTTTGCGACTAACACCAAAGGAACTATTGTTAATTTCAATCACTTGGTTAAACTCAACAGCTTTTTCCACTACCAATGGATAATTAACTGGATAGCGTGGGTTTCCTAAATGAGCAATAATATTGATGTAGGGGTTCTCCAAGGCTTTAATTAAAATTGATGTGTAGTCAGAACGAATTTCTCCCCGATATACCTGAGGATGAAAAGAAACAATTCCAAAATCAATTTTCTTTAAGCTTTGATTATCTAAATCTAAAGTTGAGTTTTCATCTAAAATATCAATTTCAGCTCCAAAAAATATTTCGATATTATCGATTTTTTTGGGAAAGTGACCCCGAGCTTCAAAATAAATTGGTGCAGGACCACCAGGCATACTGGGACCATGTTCAGCCAAACCGATATACTGTAAGTTCTTTTGTTGCGCCACCATGGCAATTTCCCGAATTGTACTAAAAGCATGTCCACTTACAATTGAATGAATATGTAAATCACCAACAATCTGGTACATAGAATTGATCTCTCCTAAAAATACCGTAATGAGTGATGAGTAAAAAAACTAAAAAGGCACCCACCCGGTCACTATGGGACACCCCTTCGTTGGAGGGGAATTTTTTAAAAGCCTTTCCTGGTTTGATTTTTTATTCCCCTCCCAAGAGGTGAATAAAAAATCAAATTGGTTTTTTTATAAATTTTCTTATAAGATGATCAAATTCAGCATAGGGGGGGTCATTTAAAACATCATATTCTCGCAGCCACGAACTATAACAAGCAAAATAATAAAAATAAGCTACTAACAAACCTAAGGTATGTAAATCATTTCTTGGATATTGCAAATGAATAAAAGATGATTCATTTTTTTTGACTTGATACTGAAGAGCTTTGATAGTTGCCAAATCATAGTCAGAAAAGGATCGTTTATCTAAAAATTGCAATTCTTTTCCTAAATAAGAATCTTCCTTTACTTTTAGAGGAAAATTGATAGGACTTTGTAATTCTTGACTCGATTTACTCTGGTTTAAAATAAAAAACAGATCTTTATCATTACAAGATAATATGGGTTCCAAATAGTTACTTTTTAATGATTCAAGGGTTAAGATCTTGATTTGAAAACCTGCACCCTCTCCATTCAAGCTTTCTTCCAATAATGGTTCAAGAGCTCTTAAAAGAGCATAAACAGGATAAGAATCGACAACAAAATAAAGCCTTTGAATTCCTTTTGTTTGAATTTGAAAAACTATTTGAGCAGTTGACATTGCTTCATCCTTGCAAAACAAAAAACCTTCTTCACATCCTTCAACTAAATCCTTAATTGGCAAATTCATAGTATAAAGTGGAAGATATAATAGTTCAGAGTGATGCCAAAATCGACAATTCTCAGTTTCAACCGGATAAAAAGGGAAAAAAAGGAGACGAGCAAATTCTGACATTATTCCCACTTCCGGCCCCACGAACACTTTTTTCCCCTGGTTCAACATCATGACCAACTTAATGAGATCAAGCTCATCTAAGGTACGCCCTAAAACAACAAAAACCGTATTTAATTGATCAGCAGACTGGCCTAATTTAAAAAGATATTCGGGGTGAGACGATGAACAAAAACGATAGTCGTAATTGGTTTGGATCGATGGTGATTCAGTATAAAAACTTGCTAAGAATTGAATAATATCATCTTTACCAATCCAAACAATGTGTTGGTTAGCTTGCAAAATATTACGGTTAAAACTATTAATCCGATCAATATTAATTGTCCAACTTACAAATGGAGGAAGGGGAAAACCATTAAAAAAACTATTTGCTTTAAGGTTCACGTCAAAATTAACATCAGAAAGTTTAGTAAAACTTTTAAATATTAATTTCGACTTTATTTTTCTTCTCTGGTTTTTTGCCATAAGCCGTATTTAATACTATCTTCCAAGGCTTCCCAGCTCGCTTCTATGACATCAGTGGAAACTCCAACCGTTCCCCAAGTATGGCTGCCATCAGTTGTCTGGATTAGAACCCGAATTTTGGCTGCTGTTCCGTCTTTTTCATTTAAGACTCGAACTTTGTAATCGCTTAATCGAATTCTTTTTAACTGAGGATATAGATTCTCGAGAGCTTTTCTTAGTGCGTTATCTAAGGCATGAACTGGACCATCACCTTCAGCAGCAGTATGTACGAAATTATTATCAACATTCAATTTGATAGTTGCTTCGGTAATGACTCCCTCATCTCCTCTCTTCTCTACGATTACTCTAAATCCTTGCAGAGTGAAAAAATTCATGGTTTCACCTAAGGTTTCACGGAGCATCATCTCAAAAGAAGCATCGGCTCCTTCATATTGATATCCATAAGATTCAGATTCTTTAATTTTCTCGATTAAAGACATCACCCGAGGATCATCCGGCTGCAAATCAACTCCAATTTCTTGAGCACGATAAATGATATTGCTCTTGCCAGCTTGTTCTGAAACTAAAATTCGTCTTTGATTACCTACCAAATCTGGAATAATATGTTCATAGGTCAATGGATCTCTCATGATGGCACTAGCATGTATACCACCTTTGTGAGTAAAAGCACTCTTGCCTACAAATGGTTGATAATGATTTGGTCGCAGGTTGGCTGTTTCATCAACGAAATGCGAAATATCAACTAATTTTTTTAATTGTTCCTCAGCTAAACAGGGAATCCCCATTTTTAAAACTAAATTAGGAATAATGCTACAAAGATTAGCATTGCCACAACGTTCTCCATATCCATTAAAGGTTCCCTGTATGTGGTTTGCCCCACATCTAACCGCAATCAAGCTGTTGGCTACAGCTACTCCACTATCATTATGAGCATGCATTCCAATTTCAAAAGATTCTGGAAGTTGAGACCTAACCTGTGAAAATATCGTCTCAATTTCATGCGGCAATGCTCCGCCATTGGTATCACAAAGAATTATTGCATCAGCTCCAGCATTATAAGCCACTTCTATGGTTTTTAATGCGTAAATTTGATCCTGTTTATAACCATCAAAAAAATGCTCAGCATCAAAAAAAACAGTTTTTCCCGCTGACTTTAAAAAGTTGATGGAATCATCAATCATTTTAAGATTTTCATCAAGGGTGGTACGCAAAGCTCGCTTTACATGTAAAGTCCAGGACTTTCCAAATATGGTTATGATTGGTGATCCAGCCTCAAGAAGAAGCCGCAGGTTTTTATCTTGGCCTGGTTCAGTTTCTGCCTTTCTGGTACTTCCAAAAGCGCATATTTTCGCATTCCGAAAAGAAATTTTTTGGGCTTTTTCAAAAAAAGCAATATCTTTTGGATTTGACCCCGGCCAACCACCTTCAATGTAGTGAATGCCTAACTCGTCGAGCTTTTGAGCGATTTGGAGTTTATCTTGAACCGAGAAATTGATTCCCTCCATTTGAGAACCATCCCGCAGGGTGGTATCGTATATTTTAACTTTGGTCATGTCTTTTGTCCTCCATCCCAGATTCAAACTACACTTCAAGCCTCGCCTTTCATCAACATTATCTTTTTCAATTCGATAAGATTTTCCACTATCATATCAGGAATAATGCCAGTTTTCTTTACATCCTCTCCTTGATGAACTCCAGTTAAAACTAAAATCGAAAAAATGTTATGTTGTTTAGCTAAAATAATATCGGTGTCCAAACGATCACCAATTAAAATTGTATCCTCAATAGAAAAACCAGTTATTTCCAACAGAAATTGGATTGACTCTGGTCGTGGTTTTCCCAGCACTTTAGCTTTGGTATCTGTGCAGGCTTCGATACTGGCTAAAAGTGCTCCACAACCAGGAATTAATCCATCTTCCATAGGATAGGTCAAATCTGGATTGGTACCATATAACTGAGCTCCCCTTAAAACATATCTCATGGCTTTAGTAAGTTTATTAAAGTTAAATTGCCGATCCATACCTACTACCACAAAATCCACTTTCTCACTCGAGGAATCATCAATAATTTGAATACCGCTTTTTTGGAGTTCATCCCGAATTCCTTCTTCTCCAATACAAAACACCTTGGATTGAGGATGTTCTTTGGCAATATAGTAGGCAGTAATCGAACTAGAACTGATAATCTCATCTCGGGTTGCAAAAATATTCATACTTTTAAGTTTATTGACATATTGATCTTTAGTTATCGTAGAGTTATTAGAAAAAAATGCAATTTTTGAATTTCGTTCACGGAGAAAACGAAAAAAGTCAGCACTTCCTGGAAGAGGATGTTGACCCCGATAAATAACTCCATCCATATCAATAATAAAATTTTTATATCTCTCCCATTCCAAATACACCCTTCTTCTCAACCCCTTTTTTTAATATAATACTCTTTGATAGGAAAGGAGTGAACTCCATTCGCTTACCCAGCTCTTAAGTTTAATCATATTACCAAATGCTATGGTGAAAATACAATCCTCAATGATATTATTCTTGAGGTTAACCCAGGAGATATTTTTGGTTTTCTTGGTAATAATGGCTCGGGGAAAACCACCACTATTCGCATTTTATTCGGTTTAGTACATCCCACCCAGGGTACTTTTCAGGTTTTCAATTACTTTTGTCCCGCCCAACTAAACCAGGCAAAACAAATAATGGGTGGTGTTATTGATATCCCATCATTTTATGAAACTTTGAGCGGACGGGAAAACCTCCGATTACTTGCCTCACTTTCCAATTACCTACCAAGTAAATCAGAAATAGAAACAATTACATCCATGGTTGGTATTGAATCCATTATCGATAAACCGGTGGTAACTTATTCAAATGGTCAGAAGAGAAGATTATCAATCGCTCAAGCTTTGCTTCCCCGACCCCAAATTATAGTTTTAGACGAACCAACCTCGGGATTGGATCCTCAAGGTGTAAAAAGTATTCGAAATTTGATACTCCAGCTCAATCAAGAATATGGATTAACTGTCTTTTTTTCTTCTCACCTCTTAAGTGAAGTTCAGAAAATATGTAATCGTATTTCAATAATTAATAAAGGAAAAATAATAAAAACCGCCGATGTTCAAGACTTTTTATTTGATTCATTTTTCAGTATTCTGGCAACTCCGGCTGAGTCTTTACTCAGCTTTTTAAAAGAAAAAAACATATCTTATCGTTTCCAGGAAAAATATATTCTGGCAAGCTTTGATGAAAACCAAATACCAGAAATTATTCAAGAACTTACTAAAAGAAACATTTTAATATACGAAATATTCCGTCACCAACTAAGCTTAGAAGAAGCTTTTCTGACAACTATTGAAGGAGATAATATATGAATATTCTTCATTCCGAGATACAAAAAATAAAGGCAAATTATCGAACTTATTGCGGATTAATCGTTCTATGGGGGTTGGGAATTTTAATCGGAATAAATGTTTGGTACAACCCTTCTCTTCTTCCCTTAAAACAAATCGGCTTCCGAATAAGTGGCCTCTACGTTCCTGGTTTAACCCTCTATCCATTAGCAGTGGTTGGTCCAGTGGTTGCAGTATTAATTGCTGGTGAAAGTATTGCTGGTGAAAGAATCAAAGGAACTCTACGTATGATTTTAACTCGACCGATTTCTCGGAGTCGAATTTATTTGGGAAAATTAAGTCTAATTATTTTATATTCACTTTTTATGGTTTTTTCTACCTTATTACTCACCAGTTTATTAGGTTTCTTCCTTTTTGGAGGGGGTACCGTCGTTCTTCCCGTTGAATTGAATGACATGACCTCTGGCTTTTTTACTCTTTCCGCTCCCGAAGCATTATTAAGACTTATCTTTGCTGGACTGACTTTATCCTTCTATATTCTAACTTATGCTTCCATAGCTTTATGCCTTTCTTCTTTCCTCACTAATTCATTGGCCAGTCCAATTTTTACCTTAATATTTACTGCGGCTTCAACCGTCATTCAAAATCTTGAAGTTTTTAAACCAATATCTTCTTACCTTATCACTCGTCATTTACTTTCTTGGCAGAACTTATTGAATCAATCAATCGAATGGGATAAATTATTTTTTTCGCTTATTATTGTTGGTTCTTATTTTCTGGGAAGTCTCCTCATCGGAATTACCGTTTTTAATCGAATAGATGAAAAAGCTTAGTGGCTAACCCCTGGTTTAATTTTTAGCAGTTTTCACATTCCTTTCCTCCAGAACCTAAATAAAACACTTGACTTTCTCGGCTTTGATAACGATAAACAGTTATACCTTTACAACCGAGTTGATGAGCTAGGAAATAAACTTGGCTGATTTCTTCAGGAGAAGCTTCAGGAGGAAGGTTGATGGTTTTGGATACTGCGTTATCAACTTGTTTTTGAAACACTGCTTGCATATTAACTTGAAAGGTTGGAGCAATCTCAAAGGCAGTAAGAAAAAGCGAATGAAGCTGTTCGGGTATTCCATCAATATCTTTCAATGAACCCTTTTCCCAGATTTTTTCTCTAATTTTCTCATCAATTTTTAAAGTTTTCAGGTGTTCCTCTAACAGGGGATTAACCTCAATAAACTCAGTATTTTCTAAAACAAATCGTCTGAAAATAAGGGCAAAATAAGGTTCTATTCCACTGGAACACCCCGCAATGAGACTTATTGTCCCAGTAGGAGCAATCGATATCAAGGTGGCATTGCGAAGTTTTAAATTCTTAGGAGCATAGATACTCTTTTGATAGTTAGGAAAAACCCCTCTTTTTTCTGCCAACTTTTGCGAAGCCACCTTAGCTGTAGAGGCAATAAAAGTTATAAGTTGCTCAGCAATTTGAAGAGCTTGGTCGGAATAATAGGAAATACCCAGTTTACAGAGTAGATCGGCAAATCCCATAACCCCTAACCCAATCTTTCGATTGGCTTTTACCACTTTTTCAACGATGGGTAAAGGATAGCGGTTGATATCAATAACATTATCTAAAAAATGGACGGAATCAAAAATAATCTGCTGAAGTTTTTGATAATCAATTTTACCATCTTGAATTATTTTGGAAAGATTAATTGAGCCAAGATTACATGATTCATAGGGAAATAATGGGACTTCTCCGCAGGGATTGGTAGCTTCCAGTTGTCCTAAGGATGGGATAGGATTGTTTCGATTAATTTCATCTAAAAAAATCAAGCCCGGTTCTCCCGATTTCCAAACACTATCAATAATTAGGTCAAATAATTCTCGAGCATTCACTGATGATACCGCCTTTCTTAAATGCGGATCAATTAAGCTCATTTTTTCCCGGTGATGAACTTTATCCATCTCTTCATCGGTTATAGCTACTGATAGATTGAAGTTTTCAAGAAAACCAGGCTTACTCTTGGCCATAATGAACTCACGAATATCGGGGTGGTTGAATCGGAGAATTCCCATGTTAGCCCCCCGCCTTCGTCCACCTTGTTTTACAACATCGGTAGCTGTATCAAAGATCCTCATAAAGGAAACTGGTCCTGAAGCTCGCCCACCAGTTGAAGAAACACGGTCACCCTTAGGTCGCAGTTGCGAAAAATTAAAACCAGTTCCTCCCCCTGATTTATGAATAATCGCCATGTCTCTCAAAGTATTAAAAATTCCTTCAATCGAATCTTCAACAGGTAATACAAAACAAGCCGAAAGTTGTCCAAGGGAAGTTCCTGCGTTCATCAAAGTTGGAGAGTTCGGTAAAAATTCCAATGAGGTAAGCAGTTGGTAAAATTTTTCGTAACTTTCATTGGCATCTTGCCCATAGAGACGATCGGCATCAGCCACCGCCTGAGCAACTCGTTTCATCATTCCCTTGGGGGTTTCCTGGATTTCACCTTCTTCGTTTTTAAGAAGATATCGTTCTTTTAAAACTTGAATAGCATTAAAGCTAAGCTTCAGATCGTCTTGAACCCCAAACAAATTCCACTTGGTTTCTCTAATTTCTCTTCGCTTTTCCCTATAGAGAATATAAGCTTTAGCTACCTGGGAAAGAGAATGACTCATTAACACTCTTTCAACTTCATCCTGGATTTCTTCAACTGACGGAATTGACCCAATTCGATCGGCAGGGAGGTTTTCCACTACTTCACGAGCTAACTCTTCAGCTTTGCCTGGTTGATAATAGCCAGTAGCCTGAAGTGCTTGTTCAATAGCACGGACTATTTTTTTTATAGAGAAAGGTTCTATCGTTCCATCTCTTTTTTTTACCTGTGAAAAAGCGACCTCAACCAAACTTAACCCTCCTTCTTTTGATTTTCCTCCTTTTTTACAAAAGAGCCCTTCATCCCACAATTTGAGCATTTTTGAGGTTTACAGCGACTTTCTTTTTCCAATCCACAGGATTCACAAATCCAAACTGCCATTTTCAGCTCCACCTTTCTTTTGGTAAATATTTTCACCAAAATTATTAATAAAGACGCCACACTTTTTATATAAGCATAATTTAAAAATTAAACCTCGGTATAATTTTGCTCAATCCATTTTTGAAGTGAAGGTATAGTTAAAAAAATATAATCGGGCTTTTCACCATTTAAGGCATCTTGGTGTATCGAATCCCATAAAACCAAAGCCCCTTTCACTCCAGCTTGATGAGCCGATTGGATATCTAAGGGAGAGTCTCCAAAATAGATCACCTCTTGCGGGGATACAGAAAAATTAGAAATTATCTTTATTACACCGTCAGGATAAGGTTTGGGACGAGGAATCTCATCACCACAAACCACCATATCAAACAAGGCCTTCAACCCCAATTTTTCCAAAGTGATATCCGCACTTTTTCGAGCTTTTGAAGTAAACAAAGACTGTTTGATTCCCCTCTCCCGAAGTTGGCGAATCAGGTCAAATACTGGTGAAAAAGTATCAACCATGATATCATGGTTGTCTCGATAAAATAAGTAAAAATCTTCTAAAGCCTGGCTTTTCTTTTTTATTCCAACAATTTTTTCGATTACATCATCTTCAGGAGGCCCATAAAGTTGAACAATTTCATTGGGGGTCATTTTTTTACCAGTATATTTTTCAGAAACCATACTAAAAGCGTTCCAAAGAAGCTTTGAACTCCCGATTAAAGTATTATCCAAGTCCCAAATCATCAATTTAAACTTCATTTTTATTATCCTTAGGTTTTTTTTTCAAAACTTGTATTAAAATCTGCATATCCGAAGCGGTACCAATAGAAATCCGCATAGTATCAGGCCATTCAGGAAAATATCGAACTAATATATGGTTCTGTTTAAGATAAAGATATTCCGCTTCCAAATTTCCTCCTGGTCTTTGAACCATAACAAAATTCGCTTGCGAAGGGAGTACTAAATATCCGAGTTCACTCATCGCTCGGGAAAATTCTTTCCGGGTTTGCTTTATCTTCTCAACGTTATTCAGCATATAATCGATGTCACGTAAGGCGGCTACTGCAGCTTTTTGAGAAAACCAATTCACATTGTAAGAATCTTTGAGTTTCAGTAAACCATGAATCATTTCTGGTTGGGCAATTAGAATTCCAATTCTTATTCCAGCCAAAGAAAAAGATTTGGATAAAGTTCGTAAAACAATTAAATGAGAATATTTTTCGAGAAGCGAAAGAGTATTATCATAGGCAAAATCTACATAAGCTTCATCAATAATAACTGGACAGGAAGAACTTTTGAGCAAATCTTCAATAACATCCTTTGTGATAAACGTCCCGGTGGGAGAATTAGGATTGCAGACTACCTTCATTTGAGCTTGATTGATAAAGATTTCCTTGGGAAGAGAATAGTCTTTCTCAAAAGGGACCTCTTCAAAGTCGGCTTCTTGTAATAAAGCAAGAACTCGATAGAGAGTATAGGTTGGATATGGATAAAGAACTCGATCCCCTTTTCCCAAAAAAGCCCGAAAGATTATATTTAAAAGCTCATCTGATCCGTTTCCAACTAAAATCCAATCGGGAGGATAATCATATACTGCTGAAGCTTGTATTCTGAGTTCGTCACAAAGCGGCGATGGATATAATGATAAACGGTGATCACTAAGACTTTTCATCAAGGTCTCTATAACCAACGGTGATGGTGGATAAGGATTCTCGTTGGTATTCAATTTAATATAATGGCCATCTGGTGGTTGCTCCCCAGGTTGATAACCAGCCATTAATTCTAAATGTTTACGGAAATAAGTCATCGAGGAACTCCTTTCCCCATCTGCTTCAATATTTGAGTACTTCGACCACTAGGGTCGTAGATAGTATAAACTTCCATTAAATTTCTAAAATCTCCTCGAAAGTCAAGCCCATAACCGACTACATAAATATCAGGAATTTCAAAACACGAATAGTGAACTGGTACATCAATGAATCGACGTTCAGGACAATCTAAAAAAGTGCAGGTTACCACACTGGAGGGAAAGCGTTTCTCCATAACTCGAGTTAAATAATTTAAAGTAAGGCCAGTATCAATAATATCTTCCACGATTATCACATCTCGATCAGCAATTTCTTCATCTACATCCTTCTTAATCTCAACTTTCTTAAAACCAGTTTTATAATTGGAAAGAGACATAAAGTCAAGGTCAAAAGGAATAGTTAACAAACGAACTAAGTCAATGGTAAAAAAAATTGCCCCTCGAAGAATAGATATGATGAGCGGTCTCTTCCCCATATAATCCTGATTAATTTCAGCAGCAACTTCTTTAACCCTGGTTTCAATTTCAGACCTGGTGAATACACATTCACCTAGCTTCGATTCAATCATATACCTTCCTCCACTCCAAGCTTATGCAAAAGATGAGTATAATCTCGAGAATAGATAACTTTTATTTTTACATTTGGATAGAGGTCCTTTAACCTCTTTACTTTGTGGTTTTTTTTCCTAACCAATTTTTGTTTTTGAGTAGTGAGCTCAATAAAAAGGTCAAAATCAGGCAAATAAAAATCCGGGGAAAAAGCTTCCACCACATTCCCCTCACTATCCCACTCTAAGGGGAAAGTACGAGGCTCGTAAAGCCATTTGATTCGATAAAAATCGAGTATTCGAGCAAATTCTTCCTCAGAGGGATGAACAAATTCAACTCGATTCCCACCAAAATCAAGATTGGGAAATAATAGCTGCTGCCCTTTAGGTATACGATGTACACCTAAATTCTTGATAGCTTCCTGAATGATTTGACAGGATTGGTTAACGGTATAATAAGCAGTGTTTAAAACCAAATGATAGATAAGGGGATTTTTCCAGTCAGCACCCCAAGCCTCAAGAAGAAATTTTTCTCTTTTTCGATCTAACTCAGACAAAATATGGGAGGCAGTTACTTCATCCTGTCGATATTTTTCCATTATTCTTTTTAATCGAAGTTCGGCAGAAGCAACGATCAGTAAATGAAAAGCTCGCGGATCGTTTTGAAAAATTGTTTGTCCTCCCCGCCCCAGAAAAATAATTGGACCTTTTTTTATTTGTTTTGAGAGGATCTCCTTCACATTTTTAGCCCAAATCAAAAATTTTTGCCGGTCAACGTTATCTTCTAAATCTTCCTGATGGGCTTCCCGGAGAAGCATCGCCAATAGTTCCCGATCAATACATTCATAATTAAGCTGTTTGGATAATTGAGCGGCGATTTCATCACCAAGGCTTTCAGTTTCCCTCGAAATTGTAATTATACCTACTTTTTCCACTTCATATTCCACCACAGTTTTTTATTTTCTATTATATACGAAATCACCTTCTACGAATCACTTTATTAACTTTTGTCAACGATTTTGAATTAAAAATAAAATTCAAAAAAATATAACCAATATTAATACTATAAATTTTTTAATATAATTCCCTTTTTTCAAATTTCCTAATTCCAAGGTTTAATTCGATTTATAGTTTTATTCTAACTATGGATGATTAATACCAGAATTTTTCCTGAGGAGTTGCTATTCATAGCCTGAATAGGTAAAATATAAATCATGAAAAAACTAAATATTGTTTTGGTATTCTTCTTTTTTGTTATTTTAATATTATCAGGAATATTTTTATTGGATTCTTCTCAATCTCAAGCGTCGGCGTGGCGCGAAGTTCCTTCTTTCTATCTTTATGACCTTTCCGGTCAAGAGATACCTTTTGCTATCCAGGACCAAATGGCTGTGGTTCTCTTTTTATCTCCAGAATGTTTTTCCTGTGATCGAGAATTATTTACTGCACAGCAGCTTCAAAAAAATCTCCAATTTCAGCTGATTCCTATCTGTGTTGGCTGCCACTACCAAGAGGTAAAGCGAATTCTTGAATCCCTTAATTTAGATTTAAAGGTCTATATGGGACTAGATAATTTAAAAGCTACCTGGGGTTTCTGGGAATTTCCAACTGCATTTCTGGTCGACCAGAATATGAAAATAGTTGAAAAATGGCAGGGTAAAATTGCCGTCGAATCATTAGAAAAGGAAATTATAAATAATACACTTTCTTCGATAAAAGCTAAAAGAAAAAAAGCGGATAGCTCCACTTCTCCATCCGCTTGCAGTGAAGATGTTTGTTACTAATTCCTATCCCATTCTTGAAGCTCTATATACAACGACTTCTGCCCTTCATTAAGAGTATCGGAATCAAAGATCTCTACCACAAAAGGAAGAGGAGCTTCCTTTGAATAGAGCATTCGAACCACCATTTTATTATCCTTTAATATTTCTACCCAATAGGCTTTAAATCCAAAACGCTCTTCAGAAGAAGTAGCCTGGATAGTCATTTCTTCATCATCTTCTTTTGAACTCCATGAAAAACCTTCCTTCAGTTCTCCACCCATCAATGTAACTGGCAATAACATTAATTGAACGGCAAAAATCGGCATAATAATCGCCATAGTCGTAGGATTAGAGAAAATAAGGTTATTCAATAAACTCTGGTTATCTTCTTTTGAGGCTAAAAAAGAGTTGGTAAAATGATCGTTACCTAAAAGAAAATCAATATTCACCTGGTATTTCCCTTCATCTTGAGGAGTAATATCAACAGTAAGCGATCCCTCGTTTACACTATCTTCCTCTTCTTGTCGTATAAAGTATTTCTGATGTTTTATACTTTCAAGGTTCAAAGGAGTATTAAACATTTCTTGAGCATAAGCAAAACAATTAATAGCAACAATAAGAATGATGGTTAATAAAAAAAATAATTTAGATTTCATAGGCATCTCCTCCGTATTTTCTGATATTCTAATTCTAACACGTTTTATTTTGTTTATCTTATTATGTTCCCTATTTTAGTACTTTTAAGCAAGGCTTCCAAGAATGATATAATATAAAACAATTTCTTTCATAAAGAAGGTGATCGACATCTCGGTTTTTATTCATACCTTGGAAGATCTTTGGAACCAAAAAATTACTCCCCAAGAAGCAGAAAAACAATTACGCCAGCTTCTCTATGAAGACCTTGATTTTGTAAAAATTGATCATCATCGAGCCTTAAGGAAAGGTTTCCCTGAAGTCGTTTTTTGCCAGGGAAAGAGCCAAGATCAAATCATCACTATACTTAAGAAAATGAGCGAACAATATCCAAATTTGTTAGCAACCAGGGTTCAACCAGAAATATTTCCGCCGGTTCAAAAAGAGATACCGGATATTCGTTACCATTCCATCGCTCACATGTTAATCTTGGAAAGAGAACCAGTCATAAAAAAAGGGGCTATTTCAGTAATTAGTGCTGGGACTGCTGATCTTCCCGTGGCTGAGGAAGCCGCTATCACTGCCGAAATCGCTGGAAGTCATACCAACCGAATTTTTGATATTGGCATTGCTGGAATCCATCGTCTTTTTTCTCATCTTGACCAACTCTGGCAATCCAATGTTATCGTGGCAGTTGCCGGTATGGAAGGTGCTTTACCTGGTGTTGTTTCTGGTATGGTTGGAAGACCAGTGATTGCAGTTCCTACCAGTGTTGGATATGGAGCTCATTTTCAAGGTCTTTCGGCCCTGTTAACTATGTTGAACTCTTGCTCACCTGGTATTGCTACTGTTAATATTGATAATGGTTTTGGTGCTGGATATTTAGCTCATCTTATTAATCAACTTGCTGAAGGAGAAAAATAAAATATGATCCTTTTTTGCGATTGTTTTTCTGGTATTAGTGGTGATATGTTCTTAGGCGGTTTGATAGATCTAGGTTTACCGATTGACCTACTCCGATCCGAACTTACTAAATTAAAAATTCCTTTCCTGATTCAACCTGAAAAGGTCTCAAAAGGGTCAATTCAAGCAACCCAAGTTAAAATCATCGATCCTGAAGAATACCATTACCCTGAACACCATGACCATCATCACCGACCGGCTAAAGAACTAGTTCGTATTCTTCAAGAATCCGATCTCTCTCCTACCATCAAGGAAAAAAGCCAATCTATCCTTGGGAAAATTGCCCAAGCTGAGGGTAATATTCATGGTCAAAAACCTGAGGAGGTTTTCCTTCATGAAGTAGGAGGGCTTGATACCTTAATCGATATTACTGGTGTTCTTATTGGACTCAACTTTTTTAAAATAAAAAAGGTTTTTGCCTCAACTATTCCAACTGGTTTTGGTTTTGTGGAAACTACCCATGGAAAATTACCCATACCAGCTCCGGCAACTTTAGAGTTATTAAAAGGTATACCGATATATTCTGGCAATATACCATATGAACTTACTACGCCAACTGGAGCAGCCCTTATCGCCAACCTTGCAAACGAATTTGGTACTCTTCCTCATATGGTTGTAGAAAAAATTGGTTATGGAGCTGGATTCCATGATTTTGAAACCCCAAACATTCTAAGGCTACTTTTAGGCCGACTTTCAGAGTACCAACACGAAGAAGAAAACATTCTTATCGAAACCAATCTTGATGATATGTCACCACAAATTATCGAATACGTGAGTGAAAAACTTTTTGATATTGGAGCCCTCGATGTCTTTACTACTCCAATTTTTATGAAAAAACAACGACCAGCTTTCAAATTATCGGTTATTATTGAACCCGAAATTTTGGAAAAAGCCAAAGATATTATCTTTCAAGAAACGACAACCTTAGGATTTCGTGAGTTTAAAGTTAAAAAAATATTTCTTGCTCGTGAAGAACGATTGGTAGATACTCCTTGGGGAAAAATACCGGTAAAAATTTCACAGCATCAAAAGGGATTTAGAATCACTCCAGAATACGAAGAATGCAAAACAATCGCACAAAAATTCCAATTACCACTCATCGACGTTATCCATTTCGTACATCAGTCAGCAAAAAAATTAATAGAACAAAATAACCCAACTTCTTAAAAATTACGTCTAATCAGGACTCATCGCAATGACCCATACATTTCGTTCCACATTTGAGACAAACAAGACCTTGAAGAAAGGCTTCTCGTTCCTGAGGTGTAGTGAAACGCTTGATTATTCTTTGATCCATAATCCAAACCCATTGATCAATTCGTTCGTCCAAAGGAAATTCACCAAGAACTAACATTCTTTTATTGAGGTTGTGGTCATCCAAACTAAACTTCTCCTTTATTAGAAAATGGTTTTAGTCAGTTTTAAGGCAGTAAAAAAGCCTTATTTTTTAATCTTCACCTAAATATGCTTTTCTTACCTTTTCATCAATTAGCAAATTTTTCCCTTCCCCACTGATAGTAATTTTACCCGTTTCCATAACATAAGCAAAATCAGATATTTCCAAAGCTGCTCGAGCATTTTGTTCGATAAGCAATATGGTAGTACCTTCCTGATTGATTTGTTTAATAATATGAAATATTTCTTTAACTAAAAGTGGAGCTAACCCCAGTGACGGTTCATCCATCATAAGAATTTGTGGTCGAGACATAAGCGCCCGACCGACCGCTAACATCTGTTGCTCACCACCACTTAGAGTTCCTCCTTTTTGCCAAGTCCTCTCTTTCAAGCGAGGAAAGATGGAAAAAATCCACTCCATGTCCTTTTTAATCTGAACCACATCTTTCCTAACATAACACCCCAATATGAGGTTCTCCATTACAGTAAGGTTAGGAAAAATCTTCCTTCCCTCCGGAACCATGGCGACACCCATTTCTACAATTCGGTGAGCAGGTAATTCGGTAATAAAGTTCTCCCTTAATTTAATGGTTCCTGTCTTAGAACGAATCAACCCAGAAATCGTTCTGAGGGTCGTACTCTTCCCGGCTCCATTTGCGCCAATTAATGAAACAATTTTGTTTTTATTAACTTCAAGAGATATTCCTTTTAAAGCATGAATCCCACCATAATAAACATGGAGGTTATCTATTTTTAATATTGCTTGCTCAGCATTCATTATCCTTCCACTCCCAAATAGGCTTCAATGACTTTTGGATTATTACGAATTTCATTAGGTGTTCCTTCGGCAATTTTTATTCCAAAATCCATAACCGCCACTCTTTCACAGATTCCCATTACAACTTTCATGTCATGCTCAATTAGAAGGATGGTTAAATTAAACTCCTGACGAATTTTCTGGATAAAATTCATGAGATCCATTGTTTCATGGGGATTCATTCCAGCTGCCGGTTCATCTAACAAAAGAAGTCGTGGATGAGTAGCTAAAGCTCGGGCTATTTCCAATCTCCTTTGTTGCCCATAAGGAAGGTTTTTCGCTTCTTCTTTAGCCATACCGATCAAACCAACCGCTTCTAATAATTGTTTACCCTCTTCTTCCATGGCTTTTTCTTGATAAACATAACTGGATGTTTCCCACATAGCACTAAAAAATGATTTTTTTAATCCTTTATGAAAAGACACCAAAACATTATCTAAAACTGATAAATTGCCAAACAAACGAATATTTTGAAAGGTTCTTGAAATTCCCAGAGAAGTAATAACATGTGGAGCAAGATGGTTGAGAACCTGATTCATAAAAACAATCTTACCCTTAGTTGGAACATACTGGCCAGTAATCATATTAAAGATGGTTGTTTTCCCAGCTCCATTCGGACCAATTAAACCAGCTAAATCCCCATTTTGAAGTTGGAAATTAAAATCATTGACAGCAACTAAACCACCAAAGACCATGGTTAATCCATCTAAAGAGAGAGCAATATTTATCTTATTATTCATTCTGCGATTCCTTTTTTTTGAATAATCCTAAAACCAGATCCCATGATAGTTCTTTGGTTCCAAACAAACCTCGTCGATAAAATATCATCAAAACCACCAATAAAGCCGAGAAAACAACCATTCGCATGCCTGGGATACCAGGGATGGTAAATGAACCTATGGTGTGAGGAGCCTCAACTTCACGAAGAATTTCTTGAAGAAAGGCAAAAATAAAAGCGGTTACCACCGAACCGGTAATGCTCCCCAAACCCCCTAAAACAATTATAATCAATAAATTAAAAGTCATAGCAAAAGTAAATAAAGTTGGCGATACGGTACTGATTAAAGTAACGAAAAGCCCACCTGCTATTCCAGCAAAAAAACCACTTAAGGCAAAAGCTAAAAGTTTCATGCGGAAGGGGTTAATTCCCATAGTTTGAGCCGCAATTTCATCTTCACGAATAGCTTTTAAAGCTCGACCAAAACTAGAATTGACAAAATTCCGAATAAGAAAAACTGTAAGAAAAGCTAACCCACCCGTCCACCATAAATTGGTGTACTGTGGAATTCCCTTTATGCCTAAAGCACCATTGGTTAGGGGTATGAAATTATTGGCTAAAACAAAAATTATTTCACTGAATCCAAACGAGGCAATTGCTAAATAATCTCCCCTTAACCGTAGCGTAGGAAAGCCGATAAGCAAAGCACCCCCGGCTGCAACCAAACCACCAAGAATTAAGGATAGGATGAAGAGGTAAGAGGGAAAGGTAATAACACTAAAGGGCCAGATTAATGGAGTTAAAAAATAAACCTGCTGTTTTTGGATAACCGGCAACATTAATAAGGCAACGGTATATCCTCCCAAAGCCATAAATCCATTAGGCCCTAAGGAAAATTGACCAGAAATTCCGTTAATTAAATTATAGGCAACCGCAGCAATAACATAGATGAAGGCGGTATTTAATATTCGTATCAAGTAGGCATTGAGGTATTTCTGAGCAAGCCACAAGCCAAATAATAAGACGACAAAGAGTAAGGCTGTAAGTAAATAGTCTCTTTTCCCCATTGTTTTCTTAAATCACACCTTTTCCTTTAAAGTTTCGCCCAAAATTCCATTTGGTTTGATAATTAAAAATAGAATCAAAAGACCAAAAACAAAGGCATCTTTATATCCGGTCAAGCTTGGGAAAAACGCGGTTATGAGTATCTCAGCCAGACCAATTATAAACCCACCAATCATGGCACCAACTACATTTCCAATCCCACCGACAACCGCTGCGGTGAATGCTTTCCACCCTGGATAAATGCCCATTAATGGATTGATTTGAGGAAACTTTGCTGCCCACATAACTCCACCAGCTCCCGCTAATGCCGAGCCAAGGGCAAAAGTATAAAGGATGATCTGGTCGATATTGACACCCATTAGTCGGGTAGTTTCCATATCTTTTGCCACTGCCCGCATTGCCATTCCCACTTTAGTCTTATAAACGATATAAAGCAAGACCATTAAGATACCAATACTAATGATGGGTACCCAAAAACTAACTCCCTGGATTTTTGCCCCAGCAATGACATAGACATTCTTCATCAGGTCGGGACGAGGGAAACCCTTTGGTCTGGCTCCTAAAACCACTAAACCCAAATTTTCTATAAAATATGAAACACCAACCGCAGTAATCAATGCTGAAATCCGGGGGGCTGCCCTAAGGGGTCGATAGGCAACTCGCTCAATAGTCATTCCAACAATGGCACAAAGCGCAACACTGATCAAAACTGAAAGCCACCAGGGTAACATAAAAATAGCAATCATATAAAAAGCAAAGTAAGTACCAAGCATAAAAACATCACAATGGGCAAAATTGATTAAACTGAGGATGCCATACACTAATGTATAGCCAATCGCCAATAATGCATAAAGGCTACCCAGGGAGAATCCATTCATAAGTTGCTGAAAAAATTGAGTAAAACTCATTCTTATAACCTCATCATACAACAAAAAGTTTCAAAGTATTTTGATATATTTTATCTATAATTATTGAAAAAAAGGGTTTTAAAAAAATAAAAAGGGACAGGAAATGCCTATCCCTTTTTATTTTAATCTTTTATTCTACTTGAATGGTTCCAAGAAGTTTAGCTATACCACCTTGAACCTGTTTTACAACCACCGGCTTTAATGCATCACCATTTTCAATAGTTATTTTTCCAGTGGTAACTTCCAGATCTTTAGTATCTTCAATAGCTACGGCTATTTTTTCTGGATCAAAAGAGTTAGCGCGTTTGATAGCATCAAGAATGATTAAATAACAATCGGCTGCCAAAGCTCCAAAAACACCGGGTTCTTTATTATATTTTGCTCGATAGGCATCAAAATACTTTTGACCAATCTCGGTTAAGGCTTTTTGAGTGTCACCGTGAGCGGTGAAATAAAACCCTTCAACTGCGTCTCCACCAATATCGACGAGTTCTGGAGCATCGGAACCATCACCACCTAAAATTTTTCCTTCATAACCTAAATCACGGGCTTGACGGCAGATCAATGCTATTTCTGCATAGTAGTTAGGAAGATAAATCACATCTGGATTTAAATTCAAAATAGTAGTTAATTGGGCTGAAAAATCCTGATCTCCAGTTTTACAATGTTGAACGGTTAAAACCTTTCCACCCATTTTTTCATAGGCATCTTTGAAAAAGTTACCGAGAGCGACACAGTAGTCCTGGGCAATATCAGATAAAATAGCCGCTGTTTTTGCTCCTAAATCCTTATAAGCATACTGAGCACCTGCTAAACCTTGATAGGAATCAATAAAGGTTGCCCGGAAAGAATATTTTTTACCCTGAGTAACTAAAGGATTGGTAGAGGTTGCAGAAAGTTGCGGTACTTTTTTCTCTTCACAAATTGGACCGGCCGCCAACATGTTTCCGCTAATCGCTGGACCAATAATCGCCACCACCTTTTCTTTATCAATTAAACGGGTTGTCGCATTGGCTGCTTCTACTTTGTCGCTCTTATTGTCAACTAACACGTATTCAATTTGTTTACCTAATACTTCGGTCCCAACAATTTCCCTAATAAGCTCAACACCTTCATTGATCATCTGGCCATAAGCGGCCACCCCTCCGGTCATTTCCAAGTTTGCTCCAATTTTAACTGTATCCTGACCAAAAACCGGAACCGATATAGAAAAGAATATAACCAGCAATATCCCAAACCAAAAAGTTCTTTTCAAAGCAATTTCCCCCTTCTTCAAAATTTTGTATAAAATTATCACCTGAATGAGATTCTTGTCAAGGATAATATATTCCTAAAACAAAAATATTAAAATTTTTGTTCATTTAAGAGGGTAAAATATTTTTCATTTTAATTTTTTTATCAATTGACATAGCTATTAATGAACCTTAAAATAAAAAATTGATTAAAAGTGTTCTTTAAATTTTTCCCTCTATTTTCTTGAATTGAAAAGACCAAGCCTATTTTAAAAACTTGGATTAATAATTGATTGCTCCTTTCTGACTAAACACCAATCACGAAGATTTTCGGAGGTACAACCATGCTACGTATTTATCGTGAAATCAACTCAACTCTCCAAACCGTTGATACCATTCCACCAAGCAGAGCCTGGGTGCATCTCGTTGCTCCCAGTGAAAACGAGCTAGCTTTAATCAACGCCCAAACCGGAATTATGATCGAATATCTGAAAGCTGCCCTGGATGAAGAAGAAAGACCCCGACAAGAAGCTGAAGGGAATCAAGCATTAATCATTATCAATATTCCGGCTCGACGATCTGATCAGAAATACACCACTATTCCTCTAGGTATTACCGTTACACCCGATATCTTAGTAACAGTTTGCTTGGAGGAAACTCCGGTCATAAGTGACATTATTAATAAATACCGTATCCACCCTGGGAAAAAAACCAGACTTTTACTGCAAATTCTTTATCGGACTTCTACTATATACATTGATATTGTGAAACGTCTCAATCAAAAGGCCGAAGAATTAGAACAAATTCTGCGTCGGTCACTTCGGAATGAAGTAATGTTTGAAATGATGGAAGTACAAAAGAGCTTAGTGTATCTCTCCACGGCATTAAAAGCTAACCAAATCGTAATGGAAAAAATACTTCGCTCTTTTCTTCGACCTGTCGGAGAAAAAAAATTGGGAAATATCCCCATTCAGCTCTATCCTGATGACGAAGACCTTTTGGAAGATGCGATCACAGAAAACCAGCAAGCTCTATCCATGGCCGAGGTATATAGCAATATCCTTAGTGAAACCATGGATGCATTCGCTTCCATTGTTAATAACAATTTAAATATTGTTATGAAATTTCTAACCGCTGTAACTATTCTCTTAACAATTCCTTCGGTTATTGGTACCTTTTTTGGAATGAATGTCTTAATCCCCTTGAAGAATAATGTCCATGCTTTCCCCATTATTGTTCTATTTTCATCAGGAGTATGTGCTATGGTCGGCTTTTATCTATGGAAAAAAAATATGTTCTAGTTTAATAACATTTTTTGATTATTATTCAATATAATTTTTAATACCAGGAATAATGAAAACACTCATAAACCTACTCAGCGATAAGTCTGAATCGTCTCAAAAAGGACTTTGAGATTTTCAATTGGTATGCAGGCTTGAAGGTTGTGAACAGCGTTCCATACAAAACCACTATTTTCACTAAAAATCGAAATTAAATTTTTAACTTCTTCCTGTACTTCTTCGGGTGACCCAAAGGGCAAGGTCTTTTGGGTGTTTACTCCCCCTCCCCAAAAAGTAAACCAATCACCATATTGTTTTTTCAATTGAATTGGGTCCATATTAACCGCTGAGATTTGTACTGGATTGAGAATATCAAATCCAGCTTCATGGAGATCAGGAAGGAGAAAATAAATTGAACCACAGGTATGAATAAAGGTTTTCCAAGTTGTGTGGTTATGAATCCAACTATTAACTATCTGATGAAATGGCTTAAATAGTTCTCGATATAAATCTTGAGAAACAAAAAGACCGTTTTGAGAACCAAAATCAGCCGCTGAAATGACGATAACCTGAATTTTGTTTCCAACTGCCTGATAGAACAATTTAAGGTTCTCCAAGGCGATTTCGGTCATTTTGGCAAAAACATCTTTTATAAAGTCTTTCCTAATCAAAAGAGAAACGTACCATTCTTCAATATCTCGTATCCCTTTGGGATCGGGAAGAGCACATCCAGGAATATGAGCAATATCACCCAAATTAGTACCTGCCACTCCTCGAAAGATTATTCCATAATCGGTTTCTTGGAAAAGACCTTCGGCTTCCGACTCAAAAAATTGGAGTGCTTCTTCCTTGAGTATCGTATACTCCTCGGTTTGATTTTCCACGGTAAGCTCGGATTCTATAACATCTTTTTTCCGAATTACAGGATCATGGTAGAAACCACCATTTGGCATACAAGCTGAAGGTTGATACCGCCGATCACCTTTGGGATATTGTAGAATATTACCATTCTGGTCTGGTATAGTGTTAAATTTTCCTGGAACCAAAACTGGTGTTCCATCAAAGAGCTTCCATGGTTTCCAATTATCATTTTCAAACCCAAAAGAATTTCCTAAAGTTGGCAAGGCTATTGTGTCAATAGCAAGTTTTTTTCTTAGTGTTTCATCAACTTCCCCAAGCATAAGGAGAGGATTAATCACCTTGACTGGTTCTTGTGGAGATATTAAACCCAATAATACTTTCAAGGCGTGAAGGCTGCTGACATGAATTCCAGTAACGCTGGTACTTCCCAGATCGAAAGGTATCCGATCAACTGGCTGATGATTTATCGCTGCTATTAAACGTTCTCGAGAAGTCACTTAGTATCACCCCAATAAATTATATCATTCCAAATACTGAAACAACTTTTTTAATTTTTCAAGATTTAACATTTTTCATTCTAAATTTAAATTTATTGTTCTTCCTCTTGATGCAAATAATAAAATTCCAATTTTTAAAAAGCACTCGGCCCTTTCATAGATTTTATAATAAATCCTCAGCTTGCTTAAGCCGCACCACATAAGGATGAAAACCCAATAACAGACAAATTAAGTTAACCTAACAACTGTCTTAAAAATATTTAATCGGGTCTAAATAAATCAAACCTAAAAATTGGGTTTACAGGATAGACCCTCATGTGGCTTTTAGCAGCACCAGATGACAATGAAAATAGGTATCCCCCTCACCCTAACCCTCTCCCACCAAGGGGCGAGGGAAAAAAATAAATAATGAAATAGTTCCTTCTCCCTTTATGGGAGAAGGTGAGGATGAGGGTGAAAGCCCAGCAGGAGATCCTGGTTGGTTGCTCTAAAAGAATTACCTTAAAAAACGTTCAGGTATTTCAAGATAGACCCTCATGCTACCTAGCCGCACCACATAGGGATGAAAATACTTACCTTGATCCGTCATCCTGAGGAACGGAGCAACTTACGTCGTAAGATAAATAAATTAGCAGTAAAAATAAACACTTGGATAAAGAATCCAAGCGTGCGACGTGAGAATCCCATCAGCCCTCACCGTCATTCTGAGCGGTGCTTTTCCGCGTGAGAATCCCATCTTTAAATACTTTTATAGACAAAAGATAAAAGATGAGACCCTCACGGCTTCGGACTGCGAAGCCTCAGGGTGACGGCTGCGTGTCAGGTGAGATACTCAAGTTAAAAAACCGCCTCTAAGGATGACTGAATTAAGTGAGATTGCCCGTCGCCACACTTCTCGCAATAACGGATTTATTGGATTAAAAGAGTGAAAGAAAGGCAACCTCCCTGTAATCCGCTCACCCGCTCTGCTTTTTAATGCTCATCACTGATCGCTATATTTACAGAATAGTAAAATTTGAAGTACAATTAATTTGCTCACAAAACAAAAAATTTTTTTAAACTTTGATCACCAAATACTTATTGGGGATTTTTTGGTTATATTATTTATGATTTTACCAAATAGCCATAGGGGAGCATAAATGGAAATCAGTAACGATTCTTCTCTCTATTTTCGTGAATTACCAATAGGTTTTTTTGCTATTCATCCTGATGGGAAGATTATTGAAACCAATGCTTATATCGACCAACTTTTAAATTTAAAAATTATGGGGGACAATTTTTACCAATTATTTGTTTCTCCGGAAGCGAGTCTTGCTTGGCAATCGTTATTGGAAAGCAACGAAATACTTACTGGGTTTGAAGCACAACTTTATAACACTCAACGACGGCCAATATGGGTTGAGATTAATTCACGTAAAGTTAAAAATAACTTTAATAAAGTTTTTTTCTATGTGGGAACCATTCAAGATATTTCAAAAAGGAAAGAATTGGAGCTGAAGAAAGAAAACCAATCTAGTGAATTGCTTACCATTCTCAATCAAATTCCTCATCCACTCTATATCTCAGATCCCAACACCTATTTCCTTTTATTTATTAACCAGACTCTCCAAAAAAAATTAGGGGATGTTCTTGGCCAAAAATGTCATCGTGTGCTTCATGGATTTCAGTCTCCATGTATATTTTGCACCAATCACAACCTATTTGAAAATCAAAATTCAGAAACCTTAATCTGGGATTTTTTTAATCAAAATGAAAAAAAATGGTACCGCTGCATTGATAAAGCCATTACCTGGCCTGATGGTCGGAAAGTGAAATATCAAATGGCAATTGATATCACTAAAGAAAAAAGGACTGAATACAATTTTAATAAATTATTGGAGAATTTACAAAACACCTTAGAGGGAACAGTCAGAGCTATTTCAGATATGGTTGAAATCAAAGATCCCTATATAGCCGGCCATCAAAAACGAGTCGCACAGTTATCCTGTGCTATTGCCAAAGAAATGGGTTACTCACCCGAAAGAATAAATGGAATACGTATTGCTGCCTTACTTCATGATATTGGAAAAATATATCTCCCTCAAGAGATTCTCTGGAAACCCCATAAACTTACCGATATTGAATTTAATATGATCAAAAATCACCCAGAAGTTGGATATCAAATATTGAATAATATCCATTTCCCTTGGCCGGTCAATAAAATTATTTTACAGCATCACGAAAAAATAGATGGATCAGGCTATCCCAAAGGTTTAACTGGGAAAGACATTTTACCCGAAGCGAAAATTTTAGCCGTCGCTGATACCATAGAAGCTATGGTATCTAACCGTCCTTATCGAGAACCCTTTCATATTGAAGAAGCCCTAAATGAAATCCAGGCTCATAAAAACATCTATTATGATTCGGATATTGTTGATACTTGTCTTCTTCTTTTTTCGAAAAAAGAATTTCAATTTGAATCTTGACTTGGCGAAAAATTTGAAATTTTTTGAGTTCTTGCAGAAACACCGAGAATCAACGAATTT